>JALNZD010000025.1 GCA_023229505.1 Bacteroidales bacterium
CCTTCGGATTCCCGGTCGCCCGGGACACCCTTGCTTTCGGCTATAAGATTCCGGCCATTACGGCTCTTTTTGGACTTGGAGGCGTTTACCCCCGCACCATTGAGATTTACTACATGCCCGGCACACCTTTTGTTGATCCCCTACGGGGAATTAATTTCAAACCGTATTTCACGCTTCTACAGTACTTTATCTGCTATGCAGAATTCGTCGTAGACGACTTAGTGTTGTAAAATCCAAGAAACCCCATAGACTAAAATACCTCGTAGAGGTTAAGCAATCTGATGGTTGTCCAATACAAGCTGAATCTTATCGAGCTCTAAGAAACCAAATTTCAATTTTCAACTTTCAATTTTCATTTCTCCTGTTCATCCTCTTTCCGCTCAACCTCGATTGTAAAATTAGCGGCCAGGGCTGCAAGGGCTCCAATAGCTGCAAAGACAGGCGCTAAAATGGCTCCGATAAGTCCGATTGCAACCGGAATCTCAAGATAAGTTTCTCCCTTTTCATTTTTGATAATGATCTTCCTGACATTGCCTTCGTGGATCAATTCCTTGATCTTTGCCAATAGTTCTTCTCCGGTAACTTTGAATTCCGATTTATTTTGTGTTTCCATGATAAATATTTTTAACCAATTTTGTTATTGATCAAAATTAAGCATTTATCGGTGGCTGGTTCCTGATTTTGATGTATATTTGATCTGAATCATTTCCAAATTCAATATTGATATGAAAAGGATACTAGTGCCTGTTGATTTTTCGCCACATACCGACATATCCTGCCAATATGCCCTGGTAATTGCAAAAGCTACCGGAGCTGAAATTACCTTGTTTTATTCATTTTTCGACCAGTTGTATTTTTCTGACGGGGGATTTAATACCGGTTTTGAGTCAGGGATTATGCTGACAGATGAAATTATACTCGATTTCCATCAACAAAAAGAATCGAGGCTCAAGGAAATGGCTGATGAATTAAATTCCAACCTTTCACGATCGGGGTTTTCAAAGGTCAAAGTCAATTACCAGATGGGAAGCGGCGACCCGGAAGTGCAAATCCTTCAGGCTATTCAGCAACTTGATCCCGACCTTATCATCATGGGTTCCAGTGGTATGGGTAAGAAAAGGCTGCTATCAGGATCGGTGGCGCGCCGGATCATTGATAATACAAAAATCCCTGTTATCGCTGTGCCTGGGCTGGAAGAAACTCCTTCGATCAGCAACGTGGCTTACATGACTACCTTCGACCCGGCTGACTGTGATGCTATTCTTGAAATTGACACTGTCCTTTCGCCTTTCCACGTGAATATTTTCTGTCTGCATTTATTGAAAGATGATGATAATGTCGAGGCAAAGCAGGAAATTAAAAATCTCACTGAAAACCATACACTTAAAAAGCTGGAAGGGAGGATATCTTTTCACATTCTTGATAATAATCGCCAACAAGAGACACTTGGGAATTTCCTTGAAGAGCATAAAATTGATCTGATCGCCTTCATCCCCCATAAACGAAACATCCTTAAAAATATATTCTATCAGGGCATTACAAAGGAAGATCTTTTTCTTACCCGCATTCCAATCATGGCTGTCAGACCAATCCAATAGCACGTAAAGTTGACAGATGCCCGATCCAATCAAATCCGACATTACCATCATTGGCGCAGGACCGGCAGGTACATCAGCGGCTTTAGCGCTCGCTAAAAAGGGTATCCCCTGCCTGCTTATCGATAAATATCAATTTCCACGTGAGAAAATCTGCGGTGATGGCTTGAGTGGCAAAGTGATCAGCACCCTGAACAAGATCGATCCTGATTATGTTTCCGGGCTCAGCCAATCAAGTTTCGCATCCAGTTCCAGGGCTGTGCGTTTCTATTCACCTGATCTGAAAATGATAGAGTTATCTTTTAAATCAGATCATTTCTTTCTCCCCACAGGTTATGTTTGCAAAAGAATTGATTTCGATCATTTTCTGCTAAAGAAGGCCCTAAGTTTTTCCACAGTTAACTCTGAAGCAGGAATCCATATTGAAAAACTAATCCGGAAAGACGGTACGATTATCCTGGAAGATACGGATGGCAGATGTATTGCAGAAACACGCATGGTCCTTCTTGCTGCAGGTGCCGACAGAAAGCTGATCCAACAACTGGATCCTTCTTACCCTGGCCAGGTTGAAGAAGGAATAGGCATAAGAGGATATTTTGATAATGTAACAGGCACCGATCAGCAAAATGCCATTGAGATACATTTTTTAAAAGAGCTTCTCCCTTGGTATTTATGGATTTTCCCCTTTCAAGACGGCTCAGCCAATGTCGGCCTTGCATTACCCAAGCCCTTGGCCAGAAATAATCCGCGCAGCCTGAAAGAATTGCTTTTCCATCTAATTGAAAAATATCCTCACTTGCAAGTTCGGTTCGATAATGCAAAACTTAATGGCAAGATTGAGGCGAACAGGCTGCCTTTTTATACCGGCCCTTTGCGGATCGCAGGAGATAACTATTTATTGCTCGGTGATGCCGCCCGGCTGATAGATCCCTTTACAGGCGAAGGTATCGGTAATGCAATGGTCAGCGGTTACATTGCCGCAGAAATCGCTTCGGATTGCCTTGATAAAAATAATTTCAGCTACTTGAATTCCAAAAACTACCAGCAGGTAATCTATAAAAAGCTGGGCGCCGAATTAAATTTAGGACTGAAATTACAAAGTCTCGCCCGTAAGAAACGGTTACTGAACCTTGTCATTGGCAGAGCTTCCCGTCATGAAAATACACGGGAGTTGCTTTCGGAAATGGTTTATAGCAATAAAGAGAAAAAAAAACTTAGCAAGACATTATTTTATCTTAAATTGTTACTTGGGTTATAATACCTGTCCATGATAGCTTCATGATTTGTATTTTTGCCTTTGATATTCAACCTGAGACAGATGAAACTATCCGTTGTCATTGTCAACTATAACGTTAAATACTTCCTCGAGCAATGCCTGCATTCAGTTCGCCGCGCCAGCGAAGGCCTGCAAACGGAAGTTTTCGTCGTTGACAATAACTCTGTCGACGGATCGGTCAAAATGGTCCGGGGAAGGTTCCCTGAAGTTACCCTAATCGAGAACAAGGAAAATACAGGTTACTCAAAAGCCAACAACCAGGCTATTAAAAAGTCAACCGGGGATTATGTTCTCTTGCTGAACCCCGACACTGTTGTCGAAAGTGATACTTTTTCCAGGATCCTGTTGTTTATGGATACCCACCCGGATGCCGGCGGCCTCGGAGTAAAAATGATTGACGGAAAAGGCAATTTCCTGCCGGAATCAAAACGCGGGCTTCCAACTCCTTCCGTGGCTTTTTACAAGATCTTCGGAATATCAAGGTTCTTCCCGAAATCCAAAGTTTTCGGTAAATACCATCTCGGTTACCTGGATAAAGACCAGATAAATCCTGTCGAGATTTTAAACGGCGCATTTATGCTGCTGAGAAAAACAGTCCTCGATAAAATTGGTCTGCTCGACGAGACTTTTTTTATGTATGGGGAAGACATCGATCTGTCATACAGGATACTTAAAGCCGGTTTTCAGAATTATTATTATCCCGAAACACGTATCATTCATTATAAAGGGGAAAGCACGAAGAAAGGAAGCATTAATTATGTCATTCTTTTCTATAATGCGATGATCATTTTTGCCAGGAAACATTTCACCTCCAAAAGAGCAAGGATGTTTTCTTTCCTGATCCACCTGGCTATTTACTTCAGGGCATTCCTGGCGATTTTCAACCGTTTCTTATCCAGGGCTTTGCTGCCTTTATTTGATGCCATCCTGATCTATGGCGGGATGTTCTTCATCATCAATTACTGGGAAGAACACGTGATTTTCCGCCAGGGGGGAGGATATCCGCCCGGATTCTTTACCATGGCGGTGCCTGGCTACGTACTTGTCTGGTTAATATCAGGCTATTTCAACGGAACTTATGATAAACCGGTAAAATTCTCCAGGATATTCAGAGGCATTTTACTTGGTACGATCATCATCCTGGTGGCTTATGCGTTGCTGCCTGAAAACCTTAGGTTTTCCAGGGCTATTATTCTCTTAGGATCTGTCTGGGCCATTATGGTGATGTCAGCCACCAGGACCGTTTTTCATTTGGCAAAGTTCCGCAATATCCAGTTTGGACCGATGAGAAACCGGCGGTTTGTGATCATAGGTGACCGCGATGAAGCTAAAAGAGTTTGGGAACTGTTGCAAAGCTCATATGGCAACCCTGGCTTTATCGGACTGATCTCGGTCGCAGCAAGGGAGCAAAAAAATGATGGTTTTATCGGTTCATTGTCGCAAGTCAATGAAATAATCAGGGTTTACAGGATAGATGAGGTCATTTTCTGCTCCAAAAGCATGAGCCACCAGGCAATCATCGACCAGATGTCATCTTTGCAGGACCTGAATGTTGATTTTAAAATCGCCCCGGAAGACAGCCTTTCAATCATAGGAAGCAATTCGATCAATACTGCCGGCGATCTATACACGGTCAATCTCAATGCTATTACGAATGTTGAAAATAAAAGGAACAAACGCCTGCTTGACCTGGCTGCCTGTATTGGTGTAATCTTAATGTTACCCTTGCTGGTATTCCTTGTAAACAAGCCATGGGGATTGATCAGGAACATTTTTCTGGTTGCGGTATCCTTATGCTCCTGGGTAGGTTATATCCGTGACGAACACTATGATATGGAGCGGCTTCCCCATATCCGCAAAGGGATCCTGAACCCGTTAGATGCCTTTGGGAAGGATAATATATCTGAAGAGATCAAGCGAAGGCTTAATTTTATCTACGCCCGTGATTACAGCACAAACAGCGACCTGAACATCATCGTGAAAGGTTTCAGGAACCTGGGCAGGAAAAGTTGATGAGCAGGCAAACAATTCAGAACGATTCTTTGTTAATTTAAATGATTACTTTTGCAGGCGCTTACCAGCAAGGCAAAAAAGCGCTCTCGAACCAAAATAAATCTTCATGGCCAGATTTGAAATAATAATGCCCAAGTTAGGCGAAAGTATCATAGAGGCAACCATTATCAAATGGTTGAAAAGCAAGGGTGACCAAGTCTCCGAAGATGACGCACTCGCTGAAATAGCCACAGATAAGATTGATTCGGAGATTCCCTCACCGGTTGAAGGGATTCTTGAAGAAGTACTATTTAAAGAAGGCGATGTCGTTCCGGTCGGAAAAGTCATTGCCATTATTGATATGGGAGGTGAAGCAACCCCGAAGGATGAAACAACAGTTGAGAAATTCTATTCCCCTTTAGTAAAAAGTATTGCGAAAAAGGAAAATATATCCATTCGGGAACTCGATGGGATTGCAGGGACTGGTAAAGATGGCAGGGTTACCAAGCAGGATATCCTTGACTACCTTCAGCATAAGCCTGACGCTGGTATTGCGGCACCGGCAGGAATAACTGCATCGAAACCGGCTCCCGTATATGAAACTCCAAAGGTTGTAATGGAAAGCGGTGATGAATTATTTGAGATGGACCGGATGAGACGATTGATCGCCGACCACATGGTAATGTCGAAACATGTTTCCCCTCATGTGACATCATTTATCGATGTCGATGTAAGCAACATCGTAACCTGGAGGGAAAAAACAAAAGACAGTTTCTTTGCACGTGAGAAAGAAAAACTTACTTACACACATATCTTCATTGAAGCATCAGCGCTGGCACTCAAAGAATTTCCCAGGGTGAACGCTTCGGTGGACGGATACAACATCATACATCGCAAGAAGGTCAATATTGGCATGGCTACCGCTTTGCCAAACGGAAACCTGATTGTTCCGGTGATCAAAAATGCCGACCAGAAGAGTCTTTTCGGAATCATCAAAGATGTGAACGACTTAGCTGACAGGGCTCGAAAAAACAGCCTTATCCCGGATGAAATCCAGGGAGGCACATTCACGGTTACGAACTTTGGCACCTTCGACAGTTTAACCGGCACCCCGATCATTAACCAGCCCCAGGTAGCGATCCTTGGCATCGGCGCCATCAGAAAAAAGCCGGTTGTCATAGAAACACCGCAGGGAGACCTTATCGGCATCAGGCACATCATGATCCTTTCGCTGGCTTATGATCACCGTGTCGTCGACGGTGCACTCGGCGGCATGTTCCTGAAGAAGATGAAAGAAATATTAGAAAACTGGGACATAAACAGGAACCTGTAAAGTGCAAAGTGCAAAGTGCAAAGTGCAAAGTTTAAGATTATTCAACCACTACCTACTAACCATTAACCAATAACAATAAATCTCCTTTCATGGAACTAAGCCTATCCCGCCCACTTGCCATTTTCGACCTCGAAACAACCGGACTCAATGTCGCGACAGACCGAATTGTCGAAATTTCTGTCGTTAAAATAATGCCTGAAGGTAAACAGGAAGTGTTTACACAGCGCCTGAACCCCGGAATACCCATTTCCAAGGAATCGACAATGATCCACGGTATTTCCGACCTTGATGTGAAAGACTGTCCGTCTTTTAGCTCAATTGCTCCGGATTTAGAGAAATTTCTTGACCAGGCTGACCTTTCAGGTTATAATGCCATCAAATTTGACATTCCTCTGCTTGTCGAGGAATTCCTGCGTGTTGGCATAGATTTTTCTTTGATGGACCGCCATATTGTTGATGTCCAGAATATTTTTCACAAGATGGAACCGCGCAATCTCAAAGCTGCCTATAAGTTCTACTGTCATAAAGACCTGGAAATGGCACATTCTGCCGAAACTGATGCAATGGCCACATACGAAGTCCTTAAAGCCCAGCTTGATATGTACAAAGGACAGGAATACATCAACCCCGATGGTATCACAAGTCAGCCTGTGCAAAACAATGTCAAAGACTTACATGATTTTTCCTTTTATACACAAAATGTCGATCTGGTTGGTCATATCGTGTTTAATGAGAAGCAGCAGGAAATCCTTAATTTCGGCAAATATAAAGGACGACCTATCGAGGATGTCTTCCGGAAAGAGCCATCCTATTATGATTGGATGATGAAAAGCCAGTTCCCGCTGTCTACTAAGAGGGTTATACAGGCTATCTGGAAGAGGATGGGGAAATAATTAATAATTAAAAATTCCCAACCATTAACCATAACCATTAACCACTAACCAATGACTTTCCCTTCCATTGACCAGATCCCTGAAAGATTCCGCCTTAATGAGCCTGTTTTCCAAAGTGATTATCTTATCAACGGCGAGCTATTAAGTTGGAATGGCCCTTATCAGAAAGTTTTTTCGCCGGTATGCATTCAAGATAATTCAGGAAATATTTCCCCGTATCTGATTGGAGAGTACCCACTGATGACAGCCAATGAATCGTGCCTGGCCCTTGAATCCGCTGTTAAGGCTTTTGATCACGGCCGTGGTTGCTGGCCTACTTTATCTGTCGAAGACAGGATAGCGCACCTGGAGGATTTCATGTTCAGGATGAAAGAACGGAGGGAAAGCGTCATCAACCTGTTGATGTGGGAAATCGGCAAGACATACAATGATTCAGCAAAAGAATTTGACCGGACGGTTGAATATATCCGTGATACCATTGAAGCCGTTAAGGAGCTGGACCGCAACTCTTCACGCTTCCAGATCGAGCAGGGAATCATCGGCCAGGTGAGGCGGTCGCCACTGGGTGTTGTACTTTGCATGGGGCCCTATAATTATCCCTTGAATGAGACTTTCACCACCCTTATTCCGGCCCTGATCATGGGCAATACGGTTATTTTCAAACCGCCAAAATATGGTGTTTTGTTGCACCATCCCCTGTTAAAAGCTTTCCGGGATGCTTTCCCCCCCGGGGTAGTGAACACGGTTTACGGGCATGGTTCAGACGTGGTTGGCCCTTTGATGGAGTCAGGACAGATCGATGTGCTCGCATTTATCGGGACCAGCCGGGTGGCCAGCATTCTTAAAAAGCAACATCCTAAGCCACACAGGCTTCGCAGTGTACTGGGGCTGGAAGCTAAAAACCCGGCCATCATCCTCCCTGATGCCTATCTGGACCTTGCGGTTATGGAATGCCTGCTGGGAGGCCTATCATATAATGGCCAGCGATGCACAGCGCTGAAAATCATCTTCGTACATAAATCCATCGCAAAGGAATTTAACCTAAAGATGGCAGCAGGGATAGCCGGTTTGAAAAGCGGGATGCCCTGGGAAGAAAACATACAGATTACTCCACTACCCGAAGCCGGTAAAACAGACTACCTCACAGAACTGGTCAAAGATGCGGTTTCAAAAGGGGCCAAAATATTAAATCCTTCCGGCGGACAAGTCTTCCATACTTTCTTCACGCCTGCCATTTTATACCCGGTCAGCAATGACATGAGAATATGGTCTGAAGAGCAATTTGGCCCCATTGTGCCCATAGTTCCTTTCCATGATATACAGGAAACACTGGATTACGTAACTTCCTCCAATTACGGTCAGCAGATCAGTATTTTCGGAAAAGATGCAGATGACATCTCAAAACTGATCGATCCGCTGGTCAACCAGGTCTGCCGGCTGAATATCAACAGCCAGTGCCAACGGGGGCCTGATTCCTTCCCATTTACCGGAAGGAAAGATTCTGCGGAAGGCACCCTTTCAGTTTCTGATGCACTGAGGGTATTCTCCATCCGTAGCCTTGTTGCAGCAAAAAGCAATGACCTCAACAAGCAAATCATCACCACTATCGTAAAAGAAGACAAGTCGAACTTTTTATCGACGGATTTCATATTTTAGTACCATGAAAATCATCTGTATCGGCCGAAATTATGTGGAACATGCCCGTGAGCTTAGTAATCCGCTACCTGATAATCCCGTATTCTTTCTTAAGCCTGATACAGCCCTGGTGATCAGGAACCGTCCGTTTTATTATCCGGATTTCTCTAAAGATATTCATTATGAGACTGAGTTGGTTCTGAAAATTTGCAAAGTCGGCAAATCAATACCTGAAAAGTATGCACAGGATTATTATGACCAGATCGGCCTCGGATTCGATTTTACCGCCCGTGACCTTCAGCAGAAATGCAAAGAAAAAGGCCTCCCCTGGGAAATAGCCAAGGGTTTCGATTACTCGGCACCTATCAGTCCTGAATTCGTCCTCAAAGAAAATATGCCTGATCTGAAAAACATCAGCTTTCACCTCGAATTGAACGGGAAAAGAGTCCAGGAGGGCCATTCTGATGAAATGATCTTTTCGTTCGAAAAGATTATTGCTTATGTTTCACAATTCATGACCCTTCGAACGGGAGACCTCATTTTCACCGGCACTCCTGCCGGTGTTGGCCCGGTAGAGATCGGCGACAAGCTTGAAGCCTATCTTGAAGGAAATCTTATGCTGACATGCAACATCAAGTAGGTAAAGCAAGGTATTCTATCTCTGTCTTTATAATTCTCGTCACTATTGCCTGGATTTATACCTGGTTAAGGGCAATTTTTATTCCTTTCCAGAGTGACGAAGCAGCCACTTTTTTCATGTACATCCAGCCTGGGAAGCTCTTTCCACCCTTTTCGACCATTGATGCAAATAATCACATACTTAATTCGATCTTTACATGGGTATCCTTTAAGATTTTCGGTTCATCTCCCCTGGCGCTCCGGCTGCCTAATGTCCTCACCACACTGGTTTATTTCTTTTTCATCTTTAAACTTTCCAGGCTATTGAACTGGAATTTCGCAAAATGGGGGTTTATACTTCTGTCTGCCGGCACCCATTTTCTTCTCGAATTTTTCAGCTATTCCAGGGGTTATGGCCTTTCAATCGCATTGATGACCGGAGCGCTCTATGAACTTATCAATCTTATCAAAGAAACCAGGCTGAAGCCGGTCATCCTGGCAGTGCTGTATTCAATTTTGGCAACAGCGGCAAACCTCAACCTGATCTTCATCAGCCTGTCGATACATATTTTCATTTTAGCGCTGCTGCTTTTCAAATTAAAATCTCTTCAGAAAAAAACAGTCATAACCTCAATCTTATTCGTTTTCCTTGCCGGAGGATTATCCTCACTTTATTTTATATTCTATTCATTTCAGGTCCGCGAAGCAGCAGGCTTTTATTACGGATCATCCGCCGGTTTTTTCAAAGTAACTGTTGAATCACTGGCAGCAATGATTTCAGGCCGGTTTAAAATTATAATTGAAAGTTTGGCCGTTTTTTCATTTGCAATTGTCGTTTTTGGTACGTTGGTTGTGCTGATAACGAAGAAAGAACGTCATTATCTTCCGAAAGGGCACGCTATTTTTCCTGCATTGCTCCTTATCAGCTGGATTGGTTCATTGCTTTTATACTATTTCTGGAATGTTAATTTTCAGGAGGACCGGGCTGCCATGCACCTTGTACCACTTTTTTACGCGATGGTATTTTTTGCCCTGGATAGTTTGCCAGCTGCTTTCAGGCGATATACCCTGATTGCAGTAATCCCTTTTGTATTTATCCTGGTTTATTCCATAGAGCAGGTCAGCTTAAAGAAATCGGTATATGGAAACAGCCAGCAAGTGCCTCCTGCATTTTTTCAGTATATAAAAGATGATGCAAGCCGAAAGCCATTCCCCCCGGTCGTTTCTTCCTACCAGGCACGCCGACAGGGCTGGGCATTTATGAATTACCGTTCAGGCGGTTTATTGAATCCTCTGACTTGGAAAGCTTTTCCAAATCCAAGCGCTGATTTTCTCATTCACGAATTCCCACTTCCGGATTCTATCAGAGGCTTATTTGAGCCAATATTAACGGACCAAAGCACGCAAACAGCATTATACCGGAAGATCGCCGGACCGGATTTCATTTCATTCCAAACACTTACACTAGAAAATCCAATCCATGGGCAAGGAGAATACTACAATTTGTTTGAAATCTCTTCTGACAGTATAAAAGGCAAGAGCCTCCGGCTTGAAACGGAGCTTACTTTGGAAAGTCCAAAAAAAACATTGCAAGCAGCCGTTGTTGTTGAAGTATTTGATGAAAACCGGAATACCCTGGCTTATGAAGCCATTGACCTTGATCATCTGCACCCTGTTTGGGATCAGCATAATCACTTATTCCGCCATGTTATGATCATCCACGATATTCCACAAGAGAGCAAAACGATACTTATATATTTATGGAACAAGGAAAAAGTACGCATTGCTATTTATGAAGGCTACACGATTTTTAAAATCACGAATTGACATTTCCTATGTATGAGCCTGAGCTATATGGACAATTAAACTGGTTAAAGCAAGGGGCGTAATCAAATCTCATAAACCTAAACAAAAGGTTCAACAGGACTGTAATAAACCCAATGATAACCTTTATGAGTGGCTCAGCGATGATGACAAAGAAAACATGCCCGCTCAGATCAAACGAAATAACGACCCAATGGTTGCCATGGGTGTTCCCGCCGGTAACTGCAAACTGATTCCGTTGGGATACGATAGGACGATGGGGTGTGAGAACCCATGCCTGGTAATAGAACCTTTTCCAGTGCGTACAGTAATAAAACATGGTTGATCACTTTGTGCCTGCTGCCGGTACTTCTTCTGCCAATAATAAAAACAGTTGACAGAGATACTATGCTGACGGCAAAATTCTTTCCGGTTAACATTGCTTTGATATAATTCTTCGATCAGGGCAAACATCTTTACCTGCAAATTTTCAGATCTGCTCATAAGTTTGTAGATTTGATGCTGGCAAAGGTAGGTGGCGAATCATCAAGGGTCAAGATGCATCAGACCGAAGGGTTACGAAAAAACAGAAGAATTTTTAGAAGATTACAATAGTCTGAAAATTTCAGGTTCAGTATTACTTTGATTTACTTGAGAAAATGTATTTGTATATCTTGAATTCTTTTTTACTAGTATCGAAAAAGGGATTGGCATAAATTACGCCGTTGATGATTGTTATAATTTTAAATTTAGGTGGAAGTGGAATATCCTGAACTAAATTAAAATCATTTTTGATGTTATAAACTTGCAAATATCTTTTTCTATTATTAATTAATTCATCTTGTGCATTTAGGCGTTCTCTTTGGTCAATAATTCCTTTTGTAGTATCTTTAGAAGGGTTACTATACAACCTATATAAAGTTTCATTATCGCAATAGACATTTTCGTACATTAGAGAATTAAGTTTAGCTTCATTTAGTTGAATTGATATTTCCGGTCGGGTTTCCTTTAAATTATTCAGGGTGACTATACTGTCATTTGATTCAAGCCAACCTCCCGGCATGCCAAAACTTCTTATCATGTTTCCGGAGATTGCACATTGATTAATTAAATAAGTGGCACTTTCGGCATAATATATGCTCATAGATTTTGAATCATAACTCCAATTCAGATTATCCATATGGGGGAGAAATTCGGTTTCCCAATATATATGATCTCTCAGACCTATTACTCTTTGTATGCTTATTGAAGAAGTATCAGATATGGCTTTTACTTCAGAATTTAATAGCCCAGATATATCATAAATAGCAAAAAGTCCAGGGCTTTTATAATAGTCAGTCATCACCCATCTTTGTTCATTGCCAATTAAATCCTCAGGGATAACAGATATTGGAAGGATAAATATTTTATTTTCTAAATCTGCAAAAAATTGAGGATTTGCACCCCATTTTTTATTTATCAGTCCATCATCAACATTTACATTTAATTTACCAGAGTTTTTATATCCCTTATAATCATAATAATATAATCTTATTGTTTTTAAAAAGAATAAGAAATTATTTGAAGTTTGAAATGATTCAACAAGTAAAGGACTATTATCAGAAAACTTATGAATGAAAATTTTCGCTAAAAATTTTCCGTCCAAATCATATTTGTATAAATAGCAAGAACTATAATCAAATAATGTAATAAACTCATGATCAACTTCTACAAAAAAAGATGAATATTCACTATTAAATTCACTATTGAATAAAGTGCATGAATCTATTTTTAATAATTCAATATTTTTTGTGAGTACTTCATTTTTCGTATAACTTTGTTGCAAGTAAGCCTGATTTAACATAAGGAATGCTATAAAGAAGATGCTTTGCATTATAACCAAAACTATTTTGTGATGTTTAAAGAAATAATCTTTCCTAAATTGTTATAGTAATATTTGAAAACGCTAATATGTTATTAACATTGGATAATAAGCAATTGGACACTCCATTTGACAGTCCCCATCCGGCTTTGGTAGGCCACAATTCCCTGAACCACCTGGATAATCATCCCAATCACACCAATCCGGATTACCAATTTGTGATGGACGGCATACACATGTGTATTCTTCACCTGGCTGACAAATTAATGCAACAATATTTCTATTAAACTGCTCATTCTCAAGATCCAGGCTTACGCTAATATACCAAGTAGGTCGATCAAAAACTTTATCACAACCTTGAAAAGTAACATTTAAGCTATCGGCTATTGCATATGTTGGAATGTCGCTTGGTATATAAAATTGAGAAATAGCAACAAATCTAACATCAATTCCATTCCATGAGCCATGATCGAAATATACCGTACCCAGGGTAGGCATAAATATTTTCGGAATGAATGTAATATTATCAATTACAAATGAATTTATAATATTTTCCAGGGAATCACACATACTATGAGTACCACCCATTTTTAATAATGATTCTCTCAATATTGAATCCAAATTCTCATTATTTGCATTGTAAATATCATTAAGAGTGCTAATTGTTACCGCATACTCTTTTAATACATTTCGTTTTAATGATTCATTAACAACAAGATTTTTAAAAACCGAATCATTCATCATTCCTACAAGACTCTTGGCAATTAAGTTTAAATGATCCTGTATAATTGACTTATTATTTAATAGAGTAGTATGAACGTACGCTGTGTCAATTTTTAACATTAAATTATTTGATGATTTATCATTGTTGGATTGTTCATGATTTTCTTTAATGCAACCAAATTCAAGAAATATGGTGGCAATAAGGAGTAAAATAAAGATATACTTTTTCATAAGGATAAAATTTAATGGTGATTATTAAGAAACTTTCTCAAATAACTCTAATTCAATAGCTTAATTTTAACTAATAAAATGACTTTTAAGGAATAAAGATTATACTGCAACACTAAATGAGAATAAATTAAACAAGGAAATGTCAAGAACAACCTTTTAATTATCTTTTCTCTTAACACATCAAATATAGCTCAATATATTTATAAAAGCAATAGAGGTAGTTAATTTATATTTATTACTAATAATCACTAGCGTTGCGTCTTAGTTAAAACATTTTCAATTGATTATAAAATTGTTCTTTGACATCTTGATTTTCTTCGTTTATAAATAGTTATTTGATCTGTGTTCTATTGAAGGCTGAAAGGCTTATCATTTGCATGATTTCGTACAATAAATGTTGCAAATTCAGTTTCTTTTTAGCAATGATGACGATCAAATAGGTCGAAATAGCGATCCAAACCTGTGTCCTGACACCATTTTCGCTTTGGCCCCAAAATGTTTGAATTTTAAGATGCTGCTTTACCCATTTGAAAATGTTCCGATACCCTAAAGGAATCTTATTATTCACCCGCAAATATAGGAAATAAATTCAGTGATATCAATAGGTAAGCTTAATATAGACAGATTCTAAATATTAACATACTTTAGATGTTTCCAAGTTGAAAATCCAATGGAATAAAAAACGATCAAATCTCCTAATCCAAAACAAAAGTATCTAAATTTTACCCCGATTTTAACTCCAACTACACACAAAACAATTTCCTTCAATGGATTAAATGAAAAACCATGAAAAAATTTGGATATTTTCATTCTTCCAAAAATCCCAGTATCTAAATTTTTTTGAATGTCTAAATAAAAATGACCTCCTCAACCACTTTGCACCCTGCTTCAGCATTGAGGTTTTCTATTATAGTCGAGCTTTGATAGGTTAGTTCATTTTTTAAAGCCGGAGAGTCGATTTTCACGAAAAGCTTTCCATTCTTTATATAAAGGTCTTTAGTGTGACGGGCTATCATCTCCCCGACCACTTTTTCCCAGGAATGGATAACTTTCACCTCATTTAACTTCCCTTCAAGACGGTAAGTCTCGATAAGCTCTTTAAGCACCTCCCTGATTGGCCTGTCACTATTAATTTTCATAATGGCTCTACCTTTCCTTCCCTGATTTCAAATATCCTGTGATTAATATCAACTTCTTCAAACAATTTCTCAATCCTTGACCGTTGTGTATCTGTGATAAAAACTTGTCCGAAACTATTTTCGCTCACAAGACGAATGATCTGGTGCACACGATTTTCATCGAGTTTGTCAAAGATATCATCAAAAAGTAAGATTGGCTTAAAACCTTTAATGTCGCGTGTGTAATCAAACTGCGCCAGTTTTATGGCCACCACAAAAGATTTCTGCTGCCCCTGCGACCCGAACTTCTTCAATGGATAATCTGAGATCATCAATTCAAGGTCATCTTTATGGATACCCTGGGTGGTAAACCTTGCCGCACGGTCTTTTTCGACAGAAACAGCCAGCAGTTGACCGAGATTCCGTTCTGAAAGCTGGGAAACATATTGAATGGCGACTTCTTCCTTTCCTTCTGAAATGAACCCGAAATAATGCCGGAAAATCGGGATAAAGTCCTTCAAAAAAGAAGTGCGCTTTTCATAGATTTTATGACCATAATCGATAAGTTGCCGGTCCCAGATTTCAAGCTTATCAGGATTAAAAGAACGGGTATCAGAGAAATGCTTTAAAAGAGCATTTCGTTGGGCGAGTGCTTTATTATAGTTGATCAGGTTATCAAGATAGGTCTTGTCGAATTGCGCGATGACTCCATCCAGGTAACGGCGCCGGATATCACTGCCTTCGTTGATCAGGTCCCGGTCGTAAGGCGAAACCATGACCAGCGGAAAAAGGCCGATATGATCGGCCAATCTTTCATATTCCTTCTGATTGAATTTAAAAAGTTTCCGTTGATCAGTTTTTTGGATACAGGAAATGACATCAGGCCTGTCACCGTTTTTCATGTAAGTACCATGGATACTGAAGAAGCTTTCGTGGTGCCTGATATTTTGAGTATCAACCGCGTTAAAATAACTTTTACAAAAAGAGAGGTAATAAATAGCATCCAGGAGGTTGGTTTTACCAGCTCCGTTATCGCCTATAAAACAATTGATCTTATCGGAGAAAGGGAGTATGGCTTCCTCATAATTTTTAAAATTTGTAATCGATAATTTCTGTAAATACATTCAAGTAAATCCATCTTATGATAATCGCATGATCTTCGTGTTCAATTGTTCAATTGTTCTATTGTTTTATTGTCCAACTGCCCAATTGTCCAATTATCTTACAGTCCTACAGTCTTACCGTCTTACAGTCTTACCTTCACTCTTTTTTACCCCCAAACCCATCCAGGTCCACCATGATTGTAATGAAATTGGGTGACCCTACCAGGTGGTAGGCTGACCGTGCATAACTGAAATGGAATTGTTTCACATGGACGCCAAAGCCCCAGGAGAACCCAATAGTGGAAAGCCTTTCCGGTACTTTCATTTCCTGCCTTCTCTGGTAATTATAAGATCCTTGCAGGCTCAGGAATTTTGCTATAGTTACTTCGCCGCCAACAATGATATGCCGCATAAGATTGTCAGCAAATTCATCGATACCGCTTATTTTATTTGGTTCACCAGTGATCGGATCGATACCGCCGGAAGGATTGACAGGATTTTCATAGCGCACATCCCATTTTTCCAGGTGGGTTAGCAATACAGATATTCTGAAAGGAATGTGCTTGAATTTTTTTGATAAGCCTCCCTGTATCTCGAAAGGCAATGGTTCATGGTTTCCGGCCCGGTACGAAACGATCTGGTAACCAATATTACGGAATATGATGGAAGCGTCGAACAGTTCATCTTTACTGAAGTAAGAACCGGCTACATCCACTGCCATGCCAAAAGAGTTATAAGACCCCAGGGAAGAATAGATGAATTTAAGATTAGATCCTATTGACCACCGAGGCGTTAGTTTCCTGCCCCAGCCGATATTTAAAGCATACTCCCCTGCATGAAAATAGCCATACTGAACCCCGGCTTCATCCGCTTCTTGGAACTTACCATAATCGATGTATTGCATGGTTCCGACAAAACTGCCGGCTTTATTGAAAGTCCTTGAATATTGGGCAAACCCGTAATTGATATCGGTAAAATAGTCAACAAAACTGAAGCCTAGCTGGTTGTCCATCTGCTCATTGATCAGCGACGGGTTGGCAAGTGTCAGGGTGATGTCATCATCGTTAATCGTGAGGAAGTTGCCACCAAGTGCAGCAATCCGGGCTGAGTTCGGAAGGTTTAGAAACTGATATGTCCCCTTTCCCCCAACTTGCCCGGCAAGCCTTGCTGAAGAAAATATCAGAACAAACAGCATAGTAGATAATAGTAGAATCTTTTTCACTCTTTGATCAATTATTGTTTCGATTAATAGTTAACGGTGAAGGATTAAAATTAGTATAAAAAAATCAATGCTCCCTGAACAAATTCAACGCTGCCCCTGCCTTAAACCACTCTATCTGGTTCTTATTATAGGTATGATTGACAGGGAATTCTTCTTTGCTGTTGTCGAAATGGTGCAGAACCAGTGTCAGCGGTTTGCCTGGGTTCATTTCTTTTAGACCCATGATATCGATAAGATCGTCTTCCCTTATTTTATCATAGTCTTGCGGGTTCGCAAAAGTAATAGCCAGCATTCCCTGCTTTTTCAGGTTGGTTTCATGAATGCGGGCAAAGGAGCGGACCAGGATGGCTTTCACATTCAGGTGGCGGGGTTCCATGGCGGCATGTTCGCGAGATGATCCTTCCCCGTAATTCTCATCCCCCACAATGATAGAACCTTTACCGGCAGCTTTATAATTCCTCGCTGTGGCCGGAACTTCACCATATTCACCGGTAAGCTGGTTTTTGACGAGATTGGTCTTACCGTTGAAATCATTTACAGCACCGATTAGCAGGTTTTTTGAAATATTGTCGAGGTGTCCGCGGTATTTGAGCCAGGGCCCGGCCATGCTGATATGGTCCGTAGTGCATTTTCCCCTGGCTTTGATGAGAAGCTTCAAACCGGTCAGATCTTTGCCATCCCATGCCGGGAAAGGATCCAATAGCTTCAGCCGGTCTGATTTCGGATCAACAACCACTTCCACCCTGCTCCCGTCTTTAGCCGGTGCCTGGTAGCCGTTGTCTTTTACGTCAAATCCCCTCACAGGAAAATCCAATCCTTTTGGCTCATCCAGTCTTACCATCTTACCATCTTCATTTTTCAGTGAATCAGTCAGCGGATTGAACTTCAGGGTGCCGGCAATGGCAAAGGCCGTCACAATCTCAGGGGAGGCGACAAAGCTGTGTGTATTGGGGTTGCCATCATTGCGCTTGGCGAAATTCCGGTTGAAGGAGGTCATGATCGAATTCTTCTCCTGTTTATCGGCATTATGCCTTGCCCATTGCCCAATGCAGGGGCCGCAAGCATTAGCCAGCACAATCCCGCCGATTTTCTCAAAAACTTCAAGGTAGCCATCCCTTTCGGCTGTGTACCTGACTTGTTCCGAACCAGGAGTGACGGTAAATGCTGATTTCGCTTTCAGTTTCTTGTCCAATGCTTGTTGTGCAATGGATGCTGCGCGGGTCATGTCTTCAAAAGATGAGTTGGTGCAGGAGCCGATTAGTCCGACTTCCAGCATTTCCGGCCAGCCATTCTTTTCCACCGCTTCGGCAAATGTGGAAACCGGGGTGGCCAGGTCCGGGGAGAATGGACCGTTGATATGCGGTTCCAGTTCTGAAAGATTTATTTCGATTACCTGGTCGAAATACCGGCCAGGATTTTCGTAAACTTCAGGGTCACCAGTGAGTTGTCCTGCGACAAAATTAGCCGCATCTGCCACTGCCGCCCTGGCGGTAGCACGAAGGTAGGCTTCCATTGTAGCATCATAACCAAACAGGGAAGTGGTAGCCCCGATCTCTGCCCCCATATTACAGATGGTTCCTTTGCCGGTACAGGATATCTCCTTTGCGCCCGGTCCGAAATATTCCACAATACAGCCTGTTCCGCCTTTCACGGTCAGAATTCCGGCAACCTTCAGAATAACATCCTTGGGAGATGTCCAGCCGCTTAATTTGCCGGTGAGCTTAACTCCTATAAGGTTTGGAAATTTCAGTTCCCAAGGCATCCCGGCCATTACATCGACTGCATCCGCACCGCCAACGCCGATGGCAATCATGCCAAGCCCTCCGGCATTGACTGTATGAGAATCAGTGCCGATCATCATGCCGCCCGGAAAAGCATAATTTTCGAGTACCACCTGGTGTATGATGCCCGCACCCGGCTTCCAGAATCCAATGCCGTACTTATTGCTCACAGAAGAGAGGAAATCGAACACTTCTTTATTTGAATCCAGCGCAACCCGGAGATCTACTTTAGCGCCGGCTTTCGCCTGGATGAGGTGGTCACAATGGACCGTGCCGGGAACGGCAACTTTTTTCTTCCCCGCCTGCATGAACTGTAACAGCGCCATCTGTGCAGTGGCATCCTGCATGGCAACCCTGTCGGGATTGAAGTTTACGTATGATTTACCCCTGCCGTAAGGTCCCTTTTCATTTTCACCAGACAAATGGGCGTAGAGGATCTTTTCTGTCAGCGTCAGCGGCCGGCCGGCTATTTTGCGTGCAATCTCAACTTTCTGAGCTATTCCGGCGTAAACGCTGCTGATCATATCGAGGTCGAACAACATTAGGTTTAAGTTTTGAGGTTTAAGTTGCCCCCTCCATGGGGTGGGGGCGAAATTGCTGCAAAGTTAAAAATTTTGAGCAAAAGAAATGTCCCCGCCTGAAGGAGATTGACCTGAGAAACTCGTCACTTTTAACGATTCTTAACACTTCAACTCGATTATGAGCGTTATTTTTGAAAATTAAAGATGCCTTGATGCTTAAAAGACTGATCTCCGCTACCTTTTGCCTTTATGCTTTAACAACATTTGCCCAGACAGGCGGTGAAGAACGAATACTGTTTGAAGGTGTAATAACTGATACAGACCATCAAGCTGTTTCTTATGCCCATATTCTTGTTAAATCGAGGAATGAAGGCGTTGTAGGCGACTATTACGGCAAATTCCGTATCGGGGTTCTGCCAGGCGACACATTAATTATATCTGCCATTTCATTCGATCATGTAATCATTTTGATACCAGCCGATATTCCATCAACAGGTTATCATTCTAAAGTTTGCATGCAAACTAAAACTGTTAATTTGAAAGAATTGGTCGTCCGTCCCTGGCCGGCAACATATCAGCAATTCAAAAAAGAGTTTATTGAGATGGAAATTGAAGACCCCTTAGCGAATCTGGATCTCCACCTTCCTTCTCCTGAAGAAATGAGAATGCTTTCTTACTCTTTAAGTGGTGGTTTTGGGATAAGGCTTCCTCTAATCAGCATTCTATATGAAAAATTCAGTAAAGAAGCCCATTCAAAGAGAACATATGCTGAAATAATGAAGAAGGAAAGTGCTGATAAAAGGTATAATAAAAATGTGGTTTCGAGGATTACTGGAATAAAAGATGAAGGTGAGATCAAAAAGTTCATTGATTTTTGCGCCCTCCAGGTTCAGTTCATCCTTGATTCATCGGATTACGAACTATATGCTGCGATAATGGACTGCTATAGTGATTTTTTCAAAACCGGAGCAGATACTGTGGCTCCCGGGGAATGAAAAGGCTGATGTCTGAAACATTTTTCATGTATCTTCGTTAATGAAACTATGAATTCAATCCGCAAAGCGATCATACTCCTGTTCCTGTTATTGCTGATCCGCCAGGCTTCGGCCGCGTACCTGCTTATCCCCATGGACGATACCCAGAAGGACCATCTCAAAGCCTACGGTATTGCTTACTGGGTTTTGACCTATGATGTGGAGATTTACTGGCTGCTGAATTACAGGGGCGGCAGTTATATGTTCCAGCATAATAAAGCTTTTGAAGATGAATGTATTATTCGTGGTGTAAGTTACGAGGTCATTGCAGATGTGCAATCAACGAATATCCTTCAGGAAATTGCTGACCCGCTGGTCAACATGGATGCAGTTAAATTACATAAAGCCCCCCGTATCGCAGTCTATTCACCGAAAAACAAACTTCCGTGGGATGATGCAGTCACGCTCGTACTGACTTATGCTGAAATCCCGTATGATATCATCTACGATACAGAAGTGATTGAGGGACTTTTGCCTATGTATGACTGGCTGCACCTCCATCACGAAGATTTCACCGGTCAGTATGGTAAGTTCTGGTCTGTTTACCGGAATTTCCCTTGGTACCAGGAAGATGTCAGGATCAATGAGGAAACAGCGCATACACTCGGATTTGAAAAAGTTTCTGAATGCAAACTGGCTGTTTCAAAAAAGATCAGAGACTATGTCCTGGGTGGTGGTTACCTGTTTGCAATGTGTTCAGCACCCGACAGCTATGATGTATCCCTCTCCGCTGATGGTGTTGATATTTGTGATATTGTTTTCGACGGTGACCCAATGGATCCCGATGCTCAGCAAAAACTCAATTACGGCAACTGCTTTGCCTTCACTAATTTTACCATCAGCACTAACCCCTACGAATACGAAATATCATCTATCGATGTAACTGATACAAGACCTAAAGACATAGAAAGAAAAGACTTCTTCACCCTATTCGATTTCTCAGCCAAATGGGATCCGATCCCCACTATGCTTTGCCAGAACCATACACAGGTCATAAAAGCTTTCATGGGACAAACGACTGCTTTTAACAAAGATCAGATCAAATCGAGTGTTTTAGTGATGGGTGAAAACAAGCCCCTTAACGAAGCAAGATATATCCATGGTGAATTTGGCAAGGGGTTCTGGACATTTTACGGCGGACATGATCCGGAAGACTATTCGCACAAAGTGGGAGACCCCCCTACTGAGCTCGAATTGTTCCCGAATTCCCCCGGCTACCGGCTCATCCTTAACAACATCCTTTTCCCTGCAGCAAGGCAGCAGAAGAGGAAAACGTAAGCCCTAAGCTACTTAATAAAATCATAAAAAAGATTATCGTTAAAATAGAAGTAGAACTGGTTGTAACAGCCATCTTCCGTGATATAGTCGATATCGCCGGCTGGAAATTCCGCTGAAGACACGGTAATCTGGTTAATCCCTTGTGAAATCCAGAAACAGTCAACGTAATCAATCAGAGGATCCTTAATATCTGTTAAAAATTCATACCCATCTGAAGATACACCCGCTGCAGTTCCGCTGATCAGGTAGATGTCGTCCTCATGAATAGGCGGGGTCAATGAACCTTCTGCCCAAACCATATGAAAATCAGTCGATAAGGTGACTCCGTTTATCTTTGTGGTGTCCGGGAGCATGATCAGGCTTGAAATTACTTTTAAAGAATATTCTGGTAAATTATTGTCATTTAATCCCAGGTTTTGAATTTCCATGGTACTTTCTATGAAGAAATCATCGACAAAAAGACTGTCAGTGATAATGTTTGCTGTCACCCCTTCCAGGAAAACCTGGCCTGAGAAAGTCGCATTGAAACGTCCTCTTCTGAATTTATTATCCTGGCACATACGGTTCACATTACCATATCCAAAATTCATCGAGTTTTCAGCAAGATGGTAACTCACATCGCAGGCATCGATGTATCCGTAACTATTATTAACGACGAGCGAGTCACGAATCCCTTTAAAAAACGCATTCACGATTTCCAGTATGGCATCTTCTGCCCGGACATAATCCTTTGAAGACAACACATTGGGATTATAGTCCACTTCGGTGGATTTATTATTGCAGGAACCCAACCATAGCATGGGCAATAATAACACCAATATGATAATGATCAACTTCTTCATTGGGAATGGTTCACTTTAACTAATATAATAACTCGCTAATAATTACTTTTATTTCTCAAAGATAAGGAAAGAATAAGAAAAATCATTCGTATCATCCGGACCATGGTCTTCTCTCTCGATCAGATTCCATTGACTTAAGTCCAGATGAGGGAAAAAAGTATCTGCCTCAAAATCTTTATGGACCTGTGTGAGGTAAAGCTTATTGCATAACGGAAGAAATTGCTTGTAAACAGAGCCTCCCCCGATGATAAAGCTTTCATCCTGCTCATTGCATAATTCAACAGCATCTTCGATGGAATGTACCGTTGTGCATCCGTCAAATGAATCCACGGGATTGTCGGATATAACAATATTTTTCCTGTTTGGCAATGGCCGTACTGGTAAACTTTCATAAGTCAGTTTGCCCATGATCACCTGGTGATGGCCGGTAATTTTTTTAAACCTTTTAAGGTCAGCGGGTATATGCCAGAGCAATTGATTATCCTTACCGATGGCAAAATTCTCAGCTATGGCTACAATGATGGAAATCTTCTTCATACAGAAATCTTTCCTTTGATGTGAGGATGTGACTGGTAATTTACTAATTGAAAGTCTTCAAAAACAAAGCCAAAGATATTGTTTTTATCAGGGTTGATGAGCATTTGAGGCAGCGGAAATGGTACACGGCTCAATTGAAGCCTGACCTGCTCTACATGGTTCAGGTAAATGTGGGCATCCCCTAAAGTGTGGACAAAATCACCGGGCTTAAGTCCTGTAACCTGGGCCATCATCATGGTCAGCAAGGCATAGGAAGCAATGTTGAAAGGCACGCCAAGGAAGATATCACAACTTCGCTGATAGAGTTGACAGGATAATCTTCCACCGGCCACATAAAACTGGAAAAGGAGGTGGCAGGGAGGCAAGGCCATTTTATCCAGTTCTCCGACATTCCAGGCGCTCACAATATGGCGCCTTGAGTCAGGATTTTCCTTGATGGATCTGACGGCATTGGCTATCTGGTCAATATACTGCCCGTCGTGAGAGGGCCATGACCGCCATTGATATCCGTAAATATGACCGAGTTCACCATGCTCATCAGCCCATTCATCCCAAATAGTCACATTGTTGGCATGTAAATAGTCCAGGTTCGTTTCCCCTTTCAGGAACCACAATAACTCATGAATTATAGATCGCAGGTGAAGCTTTTTCGTTGTCATCACCGGAAAGCCTTGCTGAAGATCAAACCTCATCTGGTAACCGAACACGCTGATAGTACCCGTTCCGGTGCGGTCAGCTTTCTCCGCTCCATTTTTGAGCACATGTTCAATTAAATCAAGGTATTGTTTCATATTTAAATCGTAAATCGAAAATCGTCCATCGAAAATCGAAAATTTTTAATCTCCTCATCCCAGTATCATCGCAACAAGAGTAGCTGAGAGCAGTGCAGACAACCCTCCGCCGAGCAGTGCGCGGAATCCGAGGCTTGAGAGTGTCTTCCGCTGGTTTGGTGCAATAGCACTGATACCGCCAATCTGGATCCCCACCGAGGAAAAGTTGGCAAACCCACAGAGCACATAAACAGCGATAATGATTGATTTTTGATCATAAAACGCCCCGGAAGAGATGAGTTCTTTCAGGCTCGCATACCCTATCATCTCATTGAGGATTATCTTTTCACCGAGAAGCTGACCGACAAGAGGCACGTCATGCCAGTTTACCCCTAAAAGCCAGGTCAGTGGGGCAAGCGCATAGCCTAGAAGGAACTGAAGGCTGATTTTTGTATAATTGCCTCCGGTCATATCCGCAATTAAATTGTTGAGATGCGTCCAGTCGCCAATCTTTCCTATAGTGAAATTGATAAAATAGATCAGGGCGATGAAAGCAATCAGCATGGCTGCAACATTTGCTGCCAGCCTGAGCCCTGAGCCGGTCCCGTTGGCAATGGCATCAAGGATATTGCTACCAATCTTGTCTTTGGTGATTTTAATATCGCTTTCAATAGGTTCAGTCTGAGGTACGAGCATTTTGGAAGTCACCACCGCTGCCGGGGCAGCCATCACTGATGCGGTAATCAGATGCTTGGCAAATAACATTTTTCCGACCGGATCATCTCCACCCAGCAGACCGATATAGATAGCCAGCACCCCTCCTGCCATGGTTGCCATACCGGCAACCATAACGAGCATGATCTCCGATCTGTTCATTTTAGGCAAATATTCCTTGATAAGGAACGGGGCTTCAGTCTGGCCCAGAAACACGTTGCTCGAAGCAACCAGTCCTTCAGCTCCCGAAATACGCAACACTTTGGTTAAAAGCCATGCCATTCCGTACACCACTTTCTGGATAATGCCGTAATAAAATAATACACTCGTGAGGGCTGAGAAGAAGATTATCGTTGGAAGAATCTGGAAGGCAAAAGTGATCAAACCGGTTTCAACCTTATGGGTCACGAGTGATTTAAACAAAAATGCGCTGCCGGCATTGGAAGAATCAAGAATCTTTATGAAAATTTTCGCGATAAATTCAATGATTAGCTGTATTGCCGGCACCTTCAATACCGCAATTGCCAGGATAAACTGAAACAGGAGGCCGAAAACCACTACCTTCCAGCTGATTGCCCTTCGGTTCGTACTGAATAAAAAACAAATTCCTATAAGGACAATTAATCCCAACAGCCCCCTGAGTATGGAATCAATCGAAAAACCTTTTCCGGCCAGATCTATTGCTTGTGAAACTTTTACTCCCGTTTGGGCTAAAACAATATTTGGTAAAAAACTTAATATAGTCATTCTTTCTTTCTCTTTCTGATCTCATCCCTAATCTTAGAAGCTCTTTCATAATCTTCCTGATCAACAGCTTTTTCAAGCATTTCTTCCAGTTCACTCAGCGCATGTTCTTCAAATGCTGCGTTTGCAGTTTCTTCAACAGGGCCGGCCAGATCAGCAGCGGACGCAGCATTTTCATCCATAAGCATACCCGCTTCTGCCATAATCTTTTCATAAGTGAAGATCGGACATTTGAAACGAATGGCTAATGCAACAGCATCAGAAGTCCTGGAGTCAATAAGGTTTTCAACATCATTTTGCACACAGACAAGTTTAGCATGAAAAACACCTTGTTTAAACTGATCAATTATGACCTCTTTAAGCTGAACAAGAAAAGCATCGGCAAAACTTTTGAAAAGATCATGTGTCAATGGCCTGGTAGGCTTCATTTTTTCCAGTTCCACAGCAATGGCCTGGGCTTCAAATCCTCCGATAATGATTGGCAGCCTTCGTTTACCTTTTACCTCTCCCAGGATAAGGGCATAAGCACCGCTCTGCGATTGACTGTATGACATTCCTACGATCTCAAGCCTGATCTTATCCATCCACTATTCTTTTTTCAGGGTAGTTTTTTTGATGGATAAAAGTAGAATATTTTTTCTACCTGCATTATTGCTGTTGATAAAATGGGATTGTATTTTTAAAATACTTTTTTACTTTTGCTTCTCTCACTAGATTCAAAACCAAAAATCAACCCATATGAAAAAATTACTTGCTTTACTTTCTGTTTTTCTTCTGCCAATGCTGACTTTTGCCAGTGAGGCAAACCTGGTGATCCCGTCAGATATCAAGAACCAGCATATCCTTTACTGGGGCTTTCTGATCACTGTGCTAGGGTTCATGTTCGGGCTTTATCAGTTTGTGCAGGTCAAAAAGCTAAAGGCTCACCAGTCAATGCTCGATGTTGCCCAGGTTATATACGAAACCTGCAAAACCTATCTGAAGCAACAGGGTCGTTTTCTGATGATCCTTTTTGTTTTTATCGGAGCAGCCGTTGCATTTTACTTCGGTTATCTTTCACACGACCCCAATGATCCGAAAGGTGGCTTTGGTATAGGTGGTGTATTAATGATCCTGGGATGGACAGTTGTAGGTATCCTTGGCTCATATTCAGTGGCATGGTTTGGGATAAGGATGAACACCCTGGCCAACTCTAGGATGGCTTTTGCGTCTCTGGAAAGAAAACCGATCAAGCTTTTAAACATACCCCTCGCCGCAGGGATGAGTATCGGTGTAGTTTTAATCTGCGTAGAGCTGATCATGATGCTGATTATCCTGATGTTTGTACCAGGCAAATATGCCGGGGCCAGTTTTATCGGGTTTGCTATCGGTGAATCACTTGGTGCATCTGCTCTCAGGATCGCAGGCGGAATCTTTACAAAAATTGCAGACATCGGTTCTGACCTGATGAAAGTCGTTTTCAAGATCGGCGAAGATGACCCGAGAAACCCCGGAGTTATTGCCGATTGTACAGGCGACAATGCAGGGGACTCTGTTGGGCCTACTGCCGACGGCTTCGAGACTTACGGTGTAACAGGGGTGGCGTTGATCTCATTTATTTTGCTGGCTGTGCATGACATCGCCATTCAGACCCAATTGCTCACCTGGATATTTGTGATGCGAATCCTGATGATCATCACATCAATTGTTGCCTATTGGATAAACAGGGCCATTAGCCAGGCACGTTTTGGAAAAGCTGACGATATCGACTTTGAACAACCACTCACATCATTAGTCTGGATAACTTCTATTCTTTCCATATTGGTTACCTTCATAGCCAGCTATCTGATGATCGGCAACCTGGATTACCAGGTCTGGATTCCCTTATCGATCATTATCAGTTTCGGTACTCTTGGCGCCGCGCTTATACCCGAATTCACCAAGATATTCACCAGTACTAAATCACGCCACGTCCAGGAAATAGTCGAATCTTCCAAAGAAGGCGGCGCTTCCTTAACCATCTTGTCAGGATTGGTAGCAGGTAATTTCAGTGCCTTCTGGCAAGGCATGGTTTTCTTTGTTTTGATGTTTGGAGCTTACATAGCCAGCACTTATAATCTTCATGCTTTTATGGACTACCAGGCGATCTTCGCCTTTGGCCTTGTTGCATTTGGTATGCTCGGCATGGGACCTGTCACGATTGCGGTCGACAGCTACGGACCGGTTACCGATAATGCTCAGTCGATTTATGAGCTTTCGCTGATCGAAGACATTAAAGGCATCGATAAGGAAATCGAGAAAGATTTTGGTTTCAAACCGGATTTTAACAAATCAAAGCATTACCTGGAAGCTAATGATGGGGCGGGCAACACTTTCAAAGCAACGGCAAAGCCGGTATTAATCGGCACTGCTGTTGTCGGAGCCACAACAATGATCTTCTCTCTCATCCTTGTAATCAGAGAGACACTTGGCGTTCAACCCGAGCAAATCCTGAACCTGTTAAATCCTTATTCGATCCTGGGATTCATCCTTGGTGGCGCAGTGGTTTACTGGTTCTCCGGCGCTTCGATCCAGGCTGTTTCCACAGGTGCAAACCGGGCTGTTGCTTACATCAAAGAGAATATCAACCTTGACCCGAATGCCGAAAAGAAAGCTTCTGTGGAAAAATCAAAGGAGGTAGTGAAAATCTGCACGGTATATGCTCAAAAAGGCATGTTCAACATCTTTATCGCGATTTTCTTTTTTGCACTTGCATTTGCATGCCTTGCAGCACCAATGAATTTCGATGAAACGGGTACTGCTGCTGAAAAGCTGAATGCCGCTATGCCGGTTTCGCTATTCGTCAGTTATCTTATTTCAATTGCAGTCTTTGGTCTGTTCCAGGCTATTTTCATGGCAAATGCCGGTGGAGCATGGGATAATGCCAAGAAGGTGGTCGAAGTCGACCTGAAACAAAAAGGCACTCCCCTTCATGACGCTACCGTAATTGGTGATACCGTGGGAGACCCATATAAGGATACCAGTTCAGTTGCCCTCAACCCGATCATTAAGTTCACCACCCTCTTCGGTTTACTGGCAATGCAGATAGCCCTTGCAGCTCAATTCAGGGATATTGCACCTTACTTCGGTGTTGCCTTCCTGATGGTTTCACTGGTATTCGTCTACCGTAGTTTCTATAAAATGAGGATCAGGCAATAAAATAGCAAAAGGGACTCCATCCCTTGGGATGGAGTCCCTTTAAATAATCTTAAAATGAATTCTGAAAATTTTTTAAAAAGGCACCTGGGGCCCGGGGAGCACGACCTGGATAAAATGCTGAAAGTCATAGGAATAAACTCGATAAACCAACTTATCGATGAAACTATTCCTGCTTCGATCCGCCTTTCCGGAGACCTCGATCTTCCTGATGGCATGAGCGAGCATGAATATTTGAATCATATCAGGGAACTGGGCAAAAAGAATAAATTATTCAAAACATATATCGGGTTAGGTTATTACGGGACCATTACACCACCGGTTATTCAGCGTAATATCCTGGAAAATCCGGGCTGGTACACTTCCTATACCCCTTACCAGGCAGAAATTTCACAAGGCAGGTTAGAAGCTCTTCTGAACTTCCAAACCATGATCGCTGACCTCACCGGGCTGCCTATTGCCAATGCTTCTTTGCTGGATGAGGCCACTGCAGCAGCTGAAGCCATGATCATGGCCTTCAACTCGCGGCCAAGGGACCTGGTAAAAAGAAATGCCTGCAAATTTTTTGTTTCTGTCAATGTCTTCCCTCAGACCCTGGCTGTAATCCTGACCCGGGCTATCCCGCTTGGGATTGAAATTATTACCGGCAATCATGCAGGGTTTGTCTTTACCGATGAGTTTTTTGGCGGAATAGTGCAATATCCTGATCAATTCGGAGAAATCCATCTTTATGAAGACTTTGTTAAATGCGTCCATGAAAAGCAAGGAGTGGCTGTCGTTGCTGCTGATCTTTTGAGTCTTGTCTTACTGGCACCGCCAGGTGAATGGGGAGCAGATGTAGTTGTCGGGTCAAGCCAACGTTTCGGGATCCCGTTAGGCTTTGGAGGCCCTCACGCTGGTTTTTTTGCCTCAAAAGATGATTATAAAAGAAATATGCCTGGCAGGATCATTGGGATATCAAAGGATGCCAATGGCACTACAGCACTCAGGATGGCCCTTCAAACACGCGAGCAACATATTAAACGCGAAAGAGCAACATCCAATATCTGCACGGCGCAGGCATTGCTTGCCATCATGGCAGGAATGTACGCTGCCTATCATGGCCCGCATGGACTCAGGCAAATAGCAGCGAAAATTCATGCACTCGCTGTTTTACTATCGGAAAAAATTGAAAAAATCGGCTATCATCAGACCAATAACCTGTTCTTTGATACCTTAAAAGTTAAACTTCCGGCGGGAGTCGGGAAGAATGTAGTTGAAACTATCGCCCTGCAAAATGGCATGAACTTCAGGTTTATCAATGATGGCACTATTGGTATCAGCCTGGATGAAACCACTACAGACGATGATGTCAAAAACATCCTGGATGTCCTTGCAGAAGCAGCCGGAAAGAAACAGTCTGAAGAAGTATTTTCGACCATTAGTAATGAACATACACAACTTTGGCCTGGTACGCTGATCAGAAAGAGCCCTATGCTCTCAGCCCCATGCTTTAACCGTTATCATTCGGAAACCGAAATGATGCGTTACATGAAAAAGCTGGAAAACAGAGATCTTGCTCTCAACAGGACTATGATACCGCTTGGTTCATGCACAATGAAACTTAACGCAGCAGCTGAGATGTTTTCGCTCAGCTGGCCTGAATTTGGTGCCGTACATCCGTTTGTCCCGGCTGATCAGGCTTCCGGCTACTATGAAATGATACATAACCTGGAGAAAGACTTATGCGAGATCACAGGCTTTGCGGCAATTTCACTGCAACCTAATTCCGGTGCTTCCGGAGAATATACAGGGCTTCTGGTAATCCGGCAGTATCACCTCAACTGTGGGGACAATCATCGAAATATTTGCCTGATTCCGGCATCGGCCCATGGCACAAACCCAGCAAGTGCCGTTATGGCTGGAATGCAGGTGGTAGTTATCAAAACTGACCAGGAAGGTAATATTGATTTACAGGATCTGAAGGAGAATGCATCAGCACACAGCCAGAACCTGGCTGCCATGATGATCACTTATCCTTCTACTCATGGAGTGTTCGAAGAAAATATACGCGAAGTCATAGAGGTAGTTCATCAGCATGGTGGGCAGGTTTATATGGATGGTGCAAATATGAACGCGCAGGTGGGTTATACCCACCCCGGAACTATAGGGGCTGATGTTTGCCACCTGAATCTTCATAAAACTTTCGCTATCCCGCATGGAGGCGGAGGTCCGGGAGTAGGCCCGATCGGTGTGGCCAGGCATCTGGTACCATTCCTTCCCTCCCATCCAATGATTAAAACCGGTGGTGATAAAGCAATTAGCGCGGTTTCAGCCGCACCTTATGGCAGCGCACTTATCCTTCCTATTTCATACGGGTATATTAAAATGCTCGGAAAAAAAGGATTGAAAGAAGCGACCGCATATGCCATCCTGAATGCTAATTATATCAAATCAAGGCTGGAAGGGCATTACAAGATATTGTATACCGGTAAAAATGGCTGGGCAGCGCATGAAATGATCCTCGATTGCAATGAGTTCCATAAAACCGCAGACATTACTGTGGTCGATATTGCGAAAAGAATGATGGATTATGGCATTCACGCACCTACCGTAGCATTTCCCGTTCATGGCACCCTGATGGTTGAGCCAACAGAAAGTGAACCTCTTTCTGAGCTTGACCGTTTCTGCGATGCAATGATCCGGATACGTGAAGAGATAAAAGAAATAGAAACCGGGCAAGCTGATAAAACTGATAATGTTATCAAACATGCACCCCATACGGCTCAAATGTTGACAGCAGAAGAATGGAACTTCCCGTATACAAGGCAGAAAGCAGCTTTCCCCATTGCGAATATGTTTCAGGACAAATATTTTCCACCTGTGACAAGAATAGATGATGCTTTTGGCGACAGGAATCTGATTTGTACATGCAATCCGACAGAAGATTATCAATAGTTAGTTTGTTTGTAATATAATTATTGTATATTTGCAACCTCATTCGATAGAATTCCATTTATTTCTCATAAACCCAATTTTAATCGGAATTAGAAAATTTACGGCTTTTACGCTTGGGTGTTTTCTTTTTTTAAACTGATTTTCCTGGTAAAAGTTTTGTTATTGTTCATTTATTAAAAAAACAAGATGTACGATATTATTGAATTAAACGGCAAGTCGTTGCCTGAATTACAAGAGATTGCAAAGGGTTTAAATGTCCCTAAGTATGAAAAGCTGATGAAGCAGGATCTGGTATATCAAATTCTGGATCAGCAAGCGCTCATTCCTGCAAAGGATGAGAAGCCGGGTTTTATCCCTGATATAAATAAATCCAAAAGGGGCCGGAAGAAAAAAATTATCACCGAAGAACCTAAGCAAGTTGCAGAAGATCATCCTCAAGAAGAGCGCAGGATTAGCCCCAGGTTTAATCAACGGCAGCAAAATATGCCTGAAACTATTGATAAACCATTGGAGGAAAATAAACCTGCCGAAGAAAGAAGGCCAAAACTGGTGAAAAAGATAGAGAGAAAACCGGTCAATGATTATGTAGAAAATAAACCCTTCACTAGCGAGGTCGAAAAAGATAATGATCTTTTATTGCCTGAAATAGTGAATGGTGACGCTGACGATGATATCATTGTCAACCCGGAATCAGAGTCAGGAGCCGGGATAGAAACCATTCCACAGGTTGAGAAGTCTGAATCTGAAATAGAAGGATTCACCCCAACTAAAGATGAGGATTTCCAGGCACCTATGCGTGACCCCAGTTTCAGGCCACGGTTAACCAAGAAAAGAGATGAGTTTCCTTTTGAATATGAAGGTTTTATCAATGCGGAAGGTGTCCTGGAAATCATGCCTGACGGTTATGGCTTTCTGAGATCTTCCGATTATAATTACCTCAATTCTCCTGATGATATTTATGTATCGCAATCACAGATCAAATTATTTGGTTTGAAAACCGGGGATACCGTTGAGGGTAGCATCCGCCCGCCAAAAGAGGGCGAAAAATACTTCCCTCTTATTAAAGTTGAGATGATCAATGGTCGTAAACCGGAAGAAGTCCGCGACAGGATCCCGTTCGACTTTCTGACTCCGCTTTTCCCACAAACAAAATTTAAGATCACTGACTACCCCGATGCCAGTATCACTACGAGAGTCATCGATATGTTCTGCCCTATTGGTAAAGGTCAGAGAGGCCTGATCGTTGCACAGCCAAAAACCGGAAAAACCGTTATCCTGCAGGAAATTGCCAACGCAATTGCATATAACCATCCGGAAGCCTTTCTGATCGTCCTGCTGATCGATGAAAGACCAGAGGAGGTTACCGATATGCAAAGGCATGTAAATGCAGAGGTAATATCTTCGACTTTTGATGAACCGGCTGAAAGACATGCTAAAATTGCCAATATTGTCCTGGAAAAAGCCAAAAGGCTTGTGGAATGCGGACATGATGTAGTCATCCTGCTGGATTCAATTACAAGGCTGGCAAGGGCTTATAATACCGTCTCACCGGCATCAGGCAAGGTTCTTTCAGGCGGGGTTGAGTCAAACGCACTCCAGAAACCTAAAAGATTTTTCGGAGCTGCCAGGCAAATTGAAAATGGTGGATCACTCACAATTATTGCCACCGCTCTGATCGACACTGGTTCCAAAATGGATGAAGTGATCTTTGAGGAATTCAAAGGAACCGGTAATATGGAGTTGCAGCTCGACAGGAAACTGTCGAATAAACGGATCTACCCGGCAATTGATATCGTCGCTTCAAGCACACGCCGTGAAGAACTCCTGGTTGATAAAGAATCTCTTCAAAGGATCTGGATTCTCAGGAACCATTTAGCCGATATGAACCCTCTGGAAGCAATGGAGTTCCTGAAAGATAAAATGAAATTTACACGGAGTAATGAGGAGTTTCTGATTTCGATGAACTCTTAAAGGATTGTTCCGGTCGGCTGCATCTTTGCGGGCCTGTCTTTCATTGAAAATTTATTTAAGCTCTGCTGATTGATTCTAATTGAAGGATTTTTTGATGTATGTCAATAATCTTTTTCAATTGCCATAACAATCATCTTTTCAGGTTTTTTTCACTATTTATTAACACCAATTTTGGTGATAAATTCAGTGCTTACGGGGCATAAACCGGGTCAGTATGTCGTACATTTGACCCATGGAAGAAAACAGCCGTTACAACCCGCCAGAAAAACTAAAAGGCTTTTCCAGGAAGCCTTTTGAGAGGAGAACCACTAATCAGGATAATGCATTTGAACACGGGAAAGTACAACCCCAGGCGGTCGACCTGGAAGAGGCTGTGTTAGGGGCTATCATGCTGGAAAAAGATGCCCTTACTTCTGTCATCGATATCCTCAAACCTGATGTCTTTTACAAGGATCAGCATAAAGTCATCTATACTTCGATCATGAGTTTATTTGGCCGCTCCGAGCCGGTTGACATCCTGACCGTCACGAGTGAGCTGAAAAAGAATGGTGATCTGGAACTGGCCGGAGGGGCTTATTACATCACCCAGCTTACCAACCGGGTGGCTTCTTCTGCAAATGTTGAATACCACGCACACATTATCATTCAAAAATATATCCAGCGGGAACTGATCCGGATCTCATCCGAAATCATCAAAGACTCATTTGAAGATACCATGGATGTCTTTGATATGCTTGACAAAGCTGAACAAGGATTGTTTACGGTCAGTGACAGTAACCTCAGGCGCAACACCATGGATATGAACACCCTGGTGAAGGAAGCGTTGCAATATATTGAAGCTGCAAAAAATCAGCAGACAGAATTGCGCGGGGTGCCATCCGGATTTACCGAACTCGATCGTATAACTTCAGGCTGGCAACGGTCGGACCTGATCATCCTTGCTTCACGCCCCGGTATGGGGAAAACGGCACTGGCCCTTACAATGGCCCGTAATATAGCTGTTGATTTTCATAAACCGGTGGCTTTATTTTCGCTTGAAATGTCTTCTGTCCAGCTCGTCACACGTCTGATATCTGCCGAATCAGGGCTTCCTGCTGAAAAACTTCGTAAAGGCGACCTGGCAGATTATGAATGGGAACAACTCAACTCAAAGATCAGCCGGCTCATTGATGCGCCCATATTTATAGACGATACGCCTGCCCTTTCGATTTTCGAGCTGCGGGCTAAATGCCGGCGGCTCAAAGCGCAGCATAATATCGAAATGGTTTTTGTAGACTACCTTCAGCTTATGACCGGCAATTATGACCGCCAGGGTAACCGCGAACAGGAGATCAGCAATATTTCCCGGTCGCTGAAAAGCCTTGCCAAAGAACTTGATATTCCTGTCCTGGCCCTGTCACAGTTAAGCCGTGCCGTGGAAACACGGGGTGGTTCTAAAAAGCCTATCCTTTCCGACTTGCGTGAATCAGGCGCCATCGAGCAGGATGCCGACCTTGTGCTTTTCATTTACCGGCCCGAATATTACAACATCGACCAGTTGGACGATGGCACACCGACTTCCGGACTGGCCCAGATCAGTGTGGCTAAACACAGGAACGGGCCTTTAGGTGAAAGAAACCTGAAGTTCGTGGCCCGCTATGCCCGTTTCTTAGATTACGATGCTGTCGAACCGGATTCCGGGCCAGGCAATGGCAACCTGCCGGAAAAACTCCGGACTATTTCTTCAAAGATGAACGATATGGAAGATGAGGATACCCCGTTCTAGCCGGGTTTCTTCAGTATTTCTCCCCATCCTCATTAATCATAGGGACAAACCTGACCGGTAAGACGCTTTTCTTTTGAAGTTTACCTGATTCTTTTTCGAGCAGGATCAGATTTTGTGTATATTCTCCACCTACAGGAATAATCATCCTTCCCCCTTCAGCAAGTTGCGCTTCTAACATTTCCGGTATATTGGCCGGTGCGCAAGTAACAATAATCGCGTCATAAGGGGCGTGTTCCGCCCATCCCTGGTAACCATCACCGATCCTGACAAAAACATTGGAATAGCCCAATTCATTGAGTGTTTTGATTGCCGATAGGCCGAGTGAGCGGAATATTTCTATAGTAAAAACAGAATCACAGATCTCGGCCAGGATAGCGGCCTGGTATCCCGAACCCGTGCCGATTTCCAACACTTTGTCCTCCTTTTTAAGTTCAAGAGCTTCGGTCATAAAGGCCACAATATAAGGTTGGGAAATAGTCTGGCCTTCACCAACCGGCAAGGGATAATCTTCATATGCTTCATTACGGTATGCTGCCGGTACGAAGCGGTGGCGTTCCACTTTCAACATCGCTCCTAGTACTTTTTCATCTTTAATACCCCTTGACCTGATCTGGTACCGGACCATTGCAGCCCTCTCTTCCGAATAATTGACCGGATCTTTAATCTGGGACATGCAGGTGTGATTTAACAGTATTGTTATTACTGCTAAAATAATGAATAATTTACCATCAATATTTAATAGTTTTCTAACCAAGCACTTTAGCTACTAATTCTGCAGCGTCCTCAAGCCGGATGGCAGATTGGACCTTCAGACCTGATTCGTCGATAATCTTTGCCCCTTCCTCAGCATTGGTGCCCTGCAGCCTCACAATTATCGGCACACGGATCTCGCCAATATTCCTGTAAGCATCTACGATACCCTGGGCAACACGGTCGCACCTTACAATACCGCCGAAAATATTGACCAGGATAGCCTTAACATTAGGGTCTTTAAGTATTATCCTGAAAGCTTCCTCAACACGTTTTGCATCAGCTGTGCCGCCAACATCAAGGAAATTGGAAGGGGATGCACCTGATAATTTGATAATATCCATAGTTGCCATGGCAAGCCCTGCGCCATTGACCATACATCCCACGTTTCCGTCAAGTTTGACATAGCTGAGCCTGAATTTACTTGCCTCTACTTCGATGGGGTCCTCTTCGTGATAATCGCGCATTTCCTGGATGTCCGGGTGACGGTAGAGCGCATTGTCATCTATAGCCACCTTGGCATCAGCGGCAAAGATTTTATCATCAGCGGCCTTAATGACCGGGTTAATCTCAAACAGTTTTGCATCAGACTGAATATAAGCCTCGTATAATGCATGGACAAATTTAACCATGTTTTTAAACGCATCTTCGTGCAATCCCAGGTTATAAGCTATTCTCCTGGCCTGGAAAGGCATCAGGCCGGTCCGTGGGTCAATTTCTTCCTTAAAGATCTGGTCGGGTGTTTCTTCAGCGACTGCTTCAATGTCCATCCCGCCGCGCGGTGAATACATGATCATATTGCGTCCTATGGCCCTGTTAAGCAACACGCTCATATAAAACTCTTTGGTTTCCGAAGGACCCTTGTAAAAAATATTCTGTTCAACGAGGATTTTCCTGACTTCCTTTCCTTCCGGGCCGGTTTGAGGGGTAACAAGCTGCATCCCGATAATCTGCCGGGCAAATTGCTCTACTTCCTCAAGGGATTTAGCCACTTTAACACCGCCTCCTTTACCGCGTCCGCCGGCATGGATCTGGGCTTTAACCGCCCACCGGTCAGAGCCGGTATCTTCCTGTATCTGTTCAGCAGCCCTGACAGCTTCGTCGGGTGTATAGGCCACGATTCCCGCCGGCACTGCAACCTTGTATCTTTTCAGGATAGATTTCCCCTGGTATTCATGTAAATTCATGTGTGAAATTTTTAAAGACCTGTTCGGCAAAATTAATCCTTTTCGATTATTTAAGAAGGTAAAATTTTCAATACTGAGTTCACTTTTAAAAGTGTAAAAAATCAAAATTGCCACCAAAACACCAATTCACAAAATATCACCAAATATTGATTATCAACTTAATAACATTGGTGAGTTTTGGTGTTTTAGTGCTTTTGTGGCAAAAAATGAACTTATGTTGGGGGTGCTATTTTTGATATTTCCCAGTAAATAGGAAATATATCAAATCAAAAACCGGATTTCATCAATGGAATGGACTATATCCTTATCCTCAAAGGCTGGGTTTCATCAATTATATCCCTGAAGGATTTCATTGATAATTATTGTTGTCTGATCATTTATTATATATTCCGGTAATTCACTATTTAAGGGTTTGAAAATTGCAATAACCCTTCCTTTCCCTTTTAAATCAAGATATTGTTCCCTGGAGGGCACAAAACGATAGGAAGGAAGCCCGGTGTAGAACATCGATTCAATATAATGCTGGCCCTTTACATTGAAAATAACAGCATTTTCAGGTAATTTAAGAGACTGAAAAATATTTTTATTGTGTAAAAGCATTCGTGAATATGAATTATCATCTTTCCATAAAGTATGAATTGCCTGAATCCGTTCTATATTGAATCTTGAGGAGACTAATAAAAGTATTGCTAAAATGATTATCAGATGCTTAACCCATGGTTTTATATGCAACGTTGAAATATAATTCAGGCCATAGTCCAGCAAAGCTGCTAAAGAAATAAAGATGAACATGGCAGTTATGGTTGTAAAAGAAGGCATTTTAGTTTGAACCAATGAGAAAAAAAGATAGACGATAACAATCATACTTATAATTGACAGGTATAATTTTCTGTCGGTAATCTTTTGATACATGACAATAAATGCCGGTATGATTAAAAAAGACGTGATACTTCCATACAAGGTATCAAATTGATCAAAATGATACCAGAAAGTACCACCGTGGCCATCAAGAGATTCGAATATATGCCTCACATTAAACTGTTGGGCAAGTTTTGCCTCGGCCGGGTAATTTATAAAAGTGAATACCTGCCATGGCAGGGCGATAATAATTGTAATAATTGCCGATAAGAGTAAATCTTTCAGGTTGTTGTATTTAAATTTTCTTTCGCGCACCTTTAATACAAACCAACCGGAGTAGACCAGCAAACCAGGCAGCCATTTGCATAATATGGCAAAACCTGAAAAAAGGCCTATGAGATAAATCCATAGCTTTTTTTTAGAATAATGGTATTCAATAAAAGCCCAGATGCTCAACGAAACATATGCAAGAAACGATAAATCATTATGGTCAACCATTAGCCTGCCGGCTATCAATTCGAAGATATAAAAAGAAGTGATGAACAAAATTCCGGTTAAATATCCCGTTCTATTATTGACCAATAATTTCCCGGAACGATATCCGATGAAAACCAGGACAACACCTAAGATAACACTGGGTAACCTTAAAGCAAATTCAGATACCCCAAATAATCTGAAGCTGATTGCAATCTGCCATAAAAATAGTGGCTGTTTATGCAACCAGATATGATATCTATCCCACCTGTCGTAGGGCATATTTACGATTGGATCATCGTACAAAGTCAGCTTTAAAGGGTGATTAAGTAAGTTTTTCGCAACCAGGGCATGAAATCTTTCATCATATATATTTAAAAAGGGATCGAGTAAGCCTGCAAAGCAATAAATTAAGATAGCTGTCAACATCAAAAAAATGACGGAAAGCTTTTGCTTTTCTCGCAAATGAAATTTAAGACTTAACAGAAAACAAATCAGTCCCGATAAGAGGAGAATTATCTGATTATCATTAAAATATGTTTTAAACATAGAAAATTTCCTGCTCTTTTATCACCACCAATCCTTTTAAATAATGATTAAGCAAAGTAAAAATAATTAAAAGACGCTCAATTGATTAAATAAATATTTGGGTAAATCCTGGGAGTTCCACTAACGACTAACGACTAACGACTCTCCCCCATGCAATACTTAAACCGCGATTTCGTTATATCTTTGTTTTTTTAACGCATCAAACCATGCTTGTTGCTCAAGGGATCCATAAATCATTCGGAGATCTTAAAGTCCTGAAAGGTATTGATTTATCTGTCAGGGAGAAAGAAATTGTGTCAATAGTAGGATCATCCGGTGCGGGGAAATCCACTTTATTGCATATTCTTGGCACACTTGACAAGCCCGATTCCGGAAGCATTTTTTATGACAATAAGCCTGTCACTGAACTAAATGAAGAGGCACTGGCTGCATTTCGCAATAAAACAATCGGTTTTGTTTTCCAGTTTCACCATCTTCTTCCTGAATTTACAGCGCTGGAGAACGTTTGCATCCCGGCCTTCATCGGCAGGGTTCCCCGAAAGGAAGCCGAAGAGCGGGCTAAAAAGCTTCTCGGTATAATGAACCTCTCAGACCGGCTGACCCATAAGCCTTCTGCCCTTTCGGGCGGCGAGCAGCAGCGGGTTGCCGTTGCACGTGCACTTATCAACCACCCACGTATTGTATTGGCTGATGAACCTTCCGGAAATCTCGATTCGGCTGCTGCTAAAGAGCTTCACCAGTTATTCTTCAGTCTCCGCGACCAGATCGGGCAGACTTTTATCATCGTTACCCATAACCTGGAACTTGCAAAAATGGCCGACCGGATGATCACCATGAAAGACGGAAAAATTGGCTGAGCCTGAACATTCCTGTTCACACTTTGTTGTTCATAATAAGTTATCCTGACGGGAAGTGAAGCCATATTAAGATATTAATTTTGATGAAGATTTAATGCTGAGTAAACATACCATGACCTCTCGATATAAGGCAGGATTCTTTTTTCTGGTCTTCGTTATTTTTTTTGCAATGGCCGGATACGCCCAGGAAAATGCAGATGAATACCGGAAGACCATTGAAATGGCCGACAGCTATTTTACGAAAGGGGATTATATCAATGCCAAGGCCTCTTACCAGATTGCTGTCAGACTTGCACCGGAAGACCAGTATCCCAAAGACCGTCTTCAGCAATCGCTTGATATGATCAAAGTCCAGATGTACCAGAATTCATTGTACCAGCAAAAGATTCAACTGGCAGATGATTTGTTGGGGAAAAATGACCTGGAAGCCGCATTAAAAACATACCAGGAAGCATTAGTAATACTCCCTGGTGACAGTTACGCTGGCGGAAAGGTGCAGGAGATCAGTAAAAATATGACTGATGCCAAACTGCAGGAAGAAAATTTTCAAAATAGCATTATCAAAGGGGATCAATTTCTTAAGGAAGGAAAACTTGAAAATGCATTGACAGAATATCGTAATGCTTCTTCCCTGAAGCCTGCGGAAATATACCCGAAAGAAAAAGCCGGCCAAATTGAAAAATTATTGGCAGATAAGAAATCCATAACAGGCGATTACGATAGCTTCCTCCAGGCAGCTGACTTTGCGGTTTCACGCAATAAATACGGTGAAGCCATCAGTAATTTAGAGCAAGCCATTAAGCTGAAGCCGGATGAAACCATTCCAAAGCAGAAACTGGCAGAAGCACTAAATCTGAAAACTGCCTGGGATTCCTACGCTGCAATTATTAATGATGCGGATGATCTTTACATCTCAAAAGATTTTGAGAAAGCGAAGGAAAAATATCTGCAAGCCCAGTCCATCAAGCCTGCTGACGAATACCCCAAACGCATGCTTGAGAAAATCGATATCGCCCTGATGGACCTTTCCAAGGCTAACCGGTCGAGCTATGAATTTACAATTGCCCTGGCAGATAAGCTTTTTAATCAGCAGGACTATGAACAGGCGATTGTAGAATATAATAATGCACTGCGTTTCAAACCGGATGAGGAATATGCCAAACAGCGGATAAGCGACATCAACAATGCCCTGAGCCTGAGAAAGTCCCAGGAAGAGGCCTATATGCAGAGCATTGCAAAAGCTGACGAACTATATAAGGAAGAACTTTATGAAGAAGCACGGGATGAATATACCAGGGCATCAGGGATCAAATCGTTGGAGCAATATCCAAAAGTAAAGGTAGATGAGATCAACACTTTACTTTCGAAGTTGGCAAGCCAGAGAGGGGTATATGATAATCTTATTAAAGGGGCTGACCGCCTGTTCTTTTCGGATGAATATGTGGAAGCCCGCGAACAATACCGTGCAGCTCTTGATTTGTTCCCAAAAGAGCAGTATCCAATAGACCAGATCACGATGATCAATGAAATCCTCGGGAGGCGCGACAAGTATGTCAAAGCTGTCACAAAGGCTGACCAGCTTTTATACGACAAGAAGTTTGATGAAGCCATACGTGAATTCCGGAATGCCGCGGGAATTAACCCTGAGGAGGAATATCCGCTTCAAAAGATCAAAGAGATCGAAACTATCATAGCTGACAAGACAAAGCAGCAAAAAGCCTTAGAAGATCAGAAACGACAAGTACTTGCTGATGAGGATAATTCGATGTCAGAAAAAGAATACCAGGAAGCTTTAGCCGCTTATCAAGAAGTTAAAGTATATGAAGTAGGTCCCGACTCCGCTGAAATTCCTGCTTTTGTAGCTGCTGACCAACAGTATCAGGATATCATCGCAACTGCTGACAGCTCTCTTCTCGAACAGGACTACCGGACGGCCTTAGCCGATTACCAGTCGGCGCAGAAGCTCAAACCTGGTGAACAATACCCAAAAGAAAAGATTTCAGAAATTGAGAATGCCCTTACTGAAATAACCCGTCAGGAAGAAATCCTGAAGAAATACAATGAAGCTGTTGCTTTCGCCGATAAGCATCTTCTTGACAAGGATTACGAAAATGCTATCTATGAGTTCCAGGTGGCCAACAGTCTGAAACCGGATGAACCTTATCCGCTAAGAAAGATTTCTGAGATAGAAGTTATAAAAGAAGAAATCAGGAAACAAAAAGAAATCGATAATCAATACAGCAAAATTTTAGCCAGTGCTGAAGAATATTTGAAAAAGGAACAATATGAAGAAGCACGGGCTGCCTACCAGGAAGCCCTGAAAGTTAAACCTGCGGAAGACTTTCCCAACAAACAGATCATCGATATCAACCGGAAGCTTGAATTTATCGCAGCTGAGCGTGATCAGGCATACCAATCTGCTATTTCTAAAGCTGATAATTATTTTGACCAGCAGAATTTCGATATGGCCAAACTTCAATACGACCGTGCATTGGAGCTTAAACCAAATGAGCTTTATCCCCTGGACAAGATGAAGGCGGTCAATGAACAAATAATGAAGAAAAGGCAGTTGATCCAGGAAGAATACGATAAAGCAATCGCTGATGCCGATAAGTTTTATGCTTCGAAAATCTATGACAATGCCATTGATTCCTACCGCGCTTCATTTGTTTTAAAGCCTGAAGAAGAGTACCCCAGGGAAATGGTTCGCCGCATCTTAAAACTCCTCAGTGAACGATCCATTGTTCAGATCAACAAAGATCCTTTACTTATCGCGAATAATACCCAGCATAAATTCGAATTCATCCCTGTGCCTGTCAAAGACCGTAAAAGCAACTATATATTCTTCAAAGCCAGAAATGTTTCAAAAGTAGATTACAAACTGATCATCAGTTTTGGGAAAGACCAGACCAAGAACGGTGGTGTTGTCGTAAAAGTTCCTGCCGGGGAAGACCTGTTCGAGTTTGTTGTAAGGATCAGCGCACAATATAAATGGTTCAGCGATGACAATAACTGGATCACATTCTATCCTGAAGGAGGAGACTTTGAAGTGTCATTAATGCAGATTTCTTACAGCGATTAAGCTGGTCTGAACCAGGATGCCGGGTTGCCCGATTTTCTTATCTTTGCCTTCCAAAATACCCCTTATGGAAAGCTATTTTAAACCATTCAGGGATAATATAATCGGTATTGATCATCAATTTATTTCCCCTATTGGTGAAGTTCCGCTTATTTATGCTGACTGGATTGCCAGCGGCCGATTGTACCGCCCTATTGAAGCGAAGATCATTGATACCATAGGCCCATTTGTCGGGAATACCCATACCGAAACAAGTGAAACAGGCACCCTCATGACCAAAGCATATCACCTGGCCCATAAGAAGATCAAGGAACATGTGCATGCATCACCGGATGATGTTATTATAACTGCTGGTTTTGGGATGACGGCCGTTGTTAATAAAATGCAACGGATGCTGGGGTTGAAAAGCTGTGGCCTCGGTTCCAAGCACGATTGCCTGGGAGAAGATGAAAGGCCGGTTGTATTTATCACCCACATGGAACATCATTCCAACCACACTTCCTGGTTCGAGACAATGTGTGATGTGGTGCAAATCCCACCAGCACCTGATCTTCTTATCGACCTCAACCAGCTTCGCTCTTTGCTGGAGAAATACAAGGACCGTAATGTCAAGATCGGTTCTTTCACGGCCTGCTCCAATGTAACAGGTATAGAGACACCTTATCATCAGATGGCTAAACTTATGCACGAATATGACGGCTATTGCTTCATAGATTTTGCGGCTTCTGCACCTTATGTCGATATGAATATGCATCCTGCCGATCCGATGGAAAAGCTGGACGCAATTTTTTTCTCTCCTCATAAATTTCTTGGAGGGCCAGGCAGTTCGGGGGTATTGATCTTCGATAAGCACATTTACAAAGGTCACCGGCCGCCGGATCAACCCGGTGGCGGCACTGTCGACTGGACTAATCCATGGGGTGAATACAAGTATCTCGATGATATTGAGGCTAGGGAAGATGGAGGCACACCTGGTTTTCTGCAAGCTATCAGGGCTGCTTTGGCTATCGAATTGAAAAACAAAATGGGAACTGAAAATATCCTAAAACGGGAAGAAGAGTTATTGACCCTGGCATTCCATGAAATGGACCGGATACCTGATCTTCATTTGCTGGCCGAAAATAATCGTAACCGGCTGGGGATCATTTCCTTTTATTTGCAAAATATTCATTTCAACCTGGTTGTCAAACTGCTGAATGACAGGTTTGGCATTCAGTTGCGCGGAGGCTGCGCCTGTGCCGGAACTTATGGCCACTACCTGCTGGACGTATCTTATGATAAATCCCACCTGATCACCAGCCTGATCAGTTCAGGCGATCTTTCCCAGAAACCCGGCTGGATAAGACTTTCCTTGCACCCAACAATGACAAATGATGAACTTCTGTATATCCTGGATGCTATCAGGAAAGTACAAAAAAATCATAAAAAATGGGGAAAAGATTATATATACAACCGCAATACCAATGAATTCAAGCATAAGAATGAGCCGGAAGACAAAACGGCATTAGTTAAGGATTGGTTTGATCTTTGAAAATTAATAAAAATCAGGATTCCAGGGTAATAAGGGTAATTTCCGGAAGAATTCCGACACGGCCGGGATAACCAATCATGCCTAAACCACGGTTAACATAAAGATATTGTGGTTTTTGCGCAGCTTCAACCTGATATAATCCCGCCCAATATTTGTAAATATATTGTGCAAAACTCCAGCGAAAATGCTTCAGTTCGACACCAAACTGAAATCCATGAGTGTGTCCCGACAAAGTCAGATCTATATCAGGGTAATTTAGGCTTACTTCTTTTTCCCAGTGAGTGGGATCGTGAGATAAAAGGATTTTTACAGGAACATCTTTGATTCCAACCATTGCTTTGGGGAGATCTCCCAGTTTGGGGAACCTGGAATTGGCACTCCAGTTCTCGACGCCAATCAGCGCAAGATTTTCACCTTCGATCTCAATGACATCATTTTCATTTCGTAATAATTTCCAACCGATTTCCCTGAAAAAATCATACAACATCGTTAAATTCTTTTCCCGGGCTTCTTCAGAAGGCCAGTTGACATAATCACCATAATCGTGGTTGCCCAGTATGGCATAAACACCATGTTTTGCCTGTATGCTTTGCAGAATATCCCTGAAGCGAAAAGCCTCATTGGTGCTGTAATTGACTATATCCCCGGTAAAAAGTATAAGGTCAGGGTCAAGGTCGTTGATAATGCCCGCTACTTCTTCAATGGGATCGACAGATGCCCAACTTCCAAGGTGCAGATCGGAAATCTGAACTACTCTCAGTCCATCAAAAGACAAAGGGAGTTGTGGCAAATTTAAATTCACCAGCCTTACACGGAAATCATGAGCCCATTTGATCATTCCGATTACCATCCCGCTGAAAAAAAGGCCACCTGTCGCCAGACCAATTGTTCTCAAAAACTTACCGCGGGAAATTGCCGTAGTTCCTTGACTAACCGGTTTACCCGTTTTTTTTACCCAGGCATGCCTGAATATAAATAATATAATCCTATACAAATCAGCCAGCAGAAAGAAGACAACCGTAATCAATTTTGAAAAATAAGCAACCACGGCAATACCAAAAATATAGGCTATTAAAGGAGGATGGGCGAGGTTCACATTATTTATGGAAGAGATAGAGGTAAGAAAGACAAAAGCGGCCAGTGGTATCCAGTAAAGTATTCCCAGAGTTACTTTAACCGGAACAGTTAATGAACTGATCTTTTTCCTGAGGGAAACCCACAGGTAGATATCAATTGCCAGCAGGAAAACCATAAATGGAAACCGCTCTGCTGTTTTAGGATGTGCTTCTGCAAAAAGGAAATAGGCCGGAATAAGCATTAAAATGGTAAGGATGATAAAAAAGTACTTTCGCATGAATAGGGGCTCGCCCGGAAGTTTAGTATTAGTCAGGAAACGAATTGAAAATTAGTTAATTGTCATAAATTAAGCAATGAACATATGGAAATACATAAAGTTCACGCAAAGGCCGCAAAATTAATAAAAAAAACTATACCCCCATTTTAATGTAATTAACCAATCCCTTGGCTTCAAATATTTTCATCAATTTCTGGGGAAGCGGTTCAAAATGGAAAGTTTTGTCTTTGATCCGGACAGTCCCTTTTGCAAAATCGATGCTGACAAGGTCTCCCGCCTCATAATAATCTACAGCTTCGGGAACCAGGATGATTGGCAATCCCTGGTTGACAGATGATCGGTAAAATATGCGGTTAACGGATTTACAGATCACAGCCTGGATGTTTGCATAAGCAAGGCCGACGGAAGGATGTTCCCTTGAACTGCCACATCCGAAATTAGCCCCTGCTATGATTATGTGTCCTTCTTTCACCCTTTCAGCAAAGCTATCATCGAAACCTTTGAAGAGATAAGGCATGATCTTTTCCGGTTCGGAGCTTAGGACATTATATGTTAAGTTACCGGCAAACATCTGGTCGGTATTCAGGTTATCCACATCGGAATAGTTCCATACCCCGTCGATTAAACGGTCGTCATCTGCATTAATCATCACTGTTTTAGATTGTTTGCTCTGAAAAGGGAATTTATCATCCGATTTTATACCCCTGGGGTCAACAATTTTCCCTGCAAGGGCAGCCATAGCGACAGCCGCCGGGGAGGCAAGGTAGATATTTGCCTCCTTATTGCCCATGCGGCCTTTAAAATTACGATTGGCAGTGGAGATCACGTTATACCCGTCAGCCGGTATCCCCTGCCCTGTTCCCAGGCATGGTCCGCATGAAGAAGCCAGTACATTGGCTCCGGCATTCATGAAAATCTCTATTAAGCCTTCGCGAAGGGCCTGAAGGTAAATCTCTTTAGAAGCCGGAATTACCAGCATCTGCATACCAGGAGGGAGTTTCTTACCCTTAAGGACCCTGGCCGCTTCAAAAAGGTCATCAAAACGGCCGTTGGTGCAGGTCCCTACCATAGCCTGGTGGATGGGAGTACCTTCCACTTCCGAGATGGCTTTTACGTTATCAACATGGTGAGGCACTGCAACTACGGGAAATACTTTGCTGAGATTGATCTCGATTTCTTTAGCGTAAATGGCATCGGCATCTGCCCAAACGCCCTGTATTTTGTTGCCAAAGTACTCCTCTAAAACACTGTCCGCCGGGAAAACTGCGTTCTTGGCCCCCATTTCAGATGCCAGGTTTGCCAGGGTCATCCTTTCGGAGATCGACAGGGATTTCACTCCTTCTCCATGAAATTCCACTGACATATAATCTGCCCCGCTGGAACCTATCATGCCGATTATCCATAGAGATAAATCCTTCGCAAAGACACCTTTCTGCAAATGGCCAGTAAGTGTGATTTTTAAAGTTTCCGGAACCCGGAACCAGGTTTCGCCCAGTTTCCACAAGCCTGCCGTTTCCGTCCGGTCAATACCGGCGGCAAATGCGTTGAAAGCCCCTGCCGTGCCCGTATGACTGTCGCTGCCAACGATCAGCATCCCGGGCTTGGCATAATTGGCCATGATCTGGTGGCAGATTCCATCACCTACATCATGGAACTTAGTGATCCCCTGTTGTTTTACTATATCCCTGATCTTTTGATACTGGTTGGCCAGTTTCGCATCAGTGGGCGGGGCATTATGGTCAAGGATAATGAGTAACTGATCCGGATCAGCCACTTTTTGCCCGTCCATTTTATTGAATGTACTGCCAATGCTTGAGGTATTATCGTGTGATAAAACGATATCAGGTTTTTTGAATACGATGCTGCCTGCAGGTGCATCGAAAATCTTTTCAGCAAAAGTTTTTCCGGCCATAAGTATTGAATTTTAAAAGATTCAGAAGAGCAAATTTCATGTTTTAAATGTATTGGCTATAACGGATGGGCGCTAAGCTGCGGCACTGCAAACTTTCGTGAGATTGATAGTTTTCTGAACCGAATGCCCTCGAATTTACTTTGCTCAATGATCGATTTCTTTAGCACCAAAACTAAGGGCCAGGCTCGACGCGCGCGAGCCGTAACCCTCGGATTGGGCCGTTCTTTCAGTTAATCACGATCTTGCTTTTGTTTAATCTGGAAGCCGACATAATAAATTCCGATGATTTCGCCATCAGCGTTTTTAATCGGTTCATAACCGGTTTCATATTGACTGCCAAGAATATCAACGACCCCATAGAACGGTTCGCCTTTCCGTATCACCACAATCACGGGGCCATTGGGATCCAGTTGAGTGCCAATAGCGCGATGGCTTTCCTGCATCACATCGGTACTAATACGGATGAATTCATTGCCCTTTTTCACAAAGAACGTGGCCGTGCAACCATACTTGGCCTGCAATGAGTCAACGAGCTCATAGTTGTTGTTCATCCTGGTCGTTCCGAAAAACAGTAAGTCTTCAACCACTTTGGGCTCGCCAAGCTTTGCGGCACTGGCTTTCATGACGTTCAGAGCCTCTTTGATTATTGCCGAATGCTCAGTCTTTGACGAACATCCCACCAAAAGTCCAATAATAAATAGCACCGCTGTCAGCCTGCTGCAATGTTTTAAAAAGTTTCTTAACATTTCATACCTCCTATTGTTTAGTGAATATTTCTTTTAAAATTTAAAGTCTAAATGCAATCATTGTGTGTTTATGTTCAAAACGCAACCTACTAAATAGGTCGCAAAATTGCAATCTATCACTCGTTAGTTTTTGGTTAAACAAATCAAATATCAGTAAATTATAAAAATATCAGTTTGTACAAACACTGCAAGATAATAATTTAATAATATTGAAATAAAAGTAAAAATATAAAATCAACTCAAAGAACGAATCCAGTTAAATTAATAAAATGATTGATTTTATTAATTCTGATTCCTTGACTTTTCACGATTTTGTCATACATTTACTTCGTATATTATATTCCCGAATAAGCCATGAAAAAATTCATTTTGCTGACTCTTACAATTTTCTCCGGTGCCTTCAATCTGTTTTCCCAGCCTGCTAATTTCGTGACTACCTACGATTCCATGCATTTGAGGTTTCAGGTCTATTATGCCTTCGGTGAATGGAAAGCCATCGATTGGGAGGCCCTGAACGGCCAAATAAAGCCCAAAATTATCAATGCCGGATCAGATAACGATACCAATGCCTTTTATCTTGCATTACGTGAATATGTCGCTTCGGTACCTGACGGACATGTTTCAGTCCGGGGTACCGGGTGGGAAGATCACAAAGCATATGCCCGTTATCAGCAGATCGGGGGAAGTTACGGATTTGCCCTCTCCGGACTGGATGATGACCGTATAGTGACCCGCCTTGTGAATCCGGGATCACCTGCTGCCTTTGCCGGAATGCAATTTGGGGCTGATATTCTGGAAATTAATGACCGGCCCGTGAACGAGGTTCTGGATACGGTTCCCGTTTTATGGGCGGAAGCAAACCCTGCCACCCGGGAATGTAGAAAACTGAATCAGTTCCGGTTCATCGGCAGGGCTCCCATCGGTCAAACCATGAAAATAAAGTTCCGTAACCGGGGCGCCTCTGACCCTGTTACAGCTACACTTACAGCCGTTGATGACGCCTATGCTACGTTTGACCAGACTTCCCTGTCGCCCGTGGATCCCGGGCCTACCGTATCGTATGAGATCCTTCAGCCAAGTGGTTACGGCTATCTGAAACTGACCAGCGAAGGGGGGGATTCCGCCACGCTGGCGAGCATTTACACTGATTTCAGGGAAGCGATCACTCTCTTTAACACGAATGATTCACCTGGTATGATCCTGGATATGCGCGTGAACACCGGTGGAGAAGATATGCTGTCGGCCGCGCTTTCTGGATTTTTTTCCACCGATACCATTCTGTATGAACAGCAGAGTTTTTATAATCCTGCCAGCGGCCAGTTTGAACTTTGGCCTCTGCCCATTCTACATTTCAATCCACAAACCTTAGGTCCCTATATCAACCCGGCATATCCCAACGGTACTTTATTCACCGAACCTCAGGGTTTATACTTTTCAAACCCTGTGATGGTAATGGTAGGTCCGCGCAATATAAGCTCCGGAGAGGGAATTCCGATGTCATTGCAACGGTTGCCCAACAACAAAGTGGTCAGCTTTTACGGGAGCAACGGTTCTTTTGGCATGATAGAATGGTGGTCAATCCATTATCTCTACCCTCCACCCGATGATTTATACTTAAGATTCCCCGTGGGACGCTCCCTGGACAAAGACTTTAATATCCAGCTCGATAGCGATTCAAACATGGTGGGCGGTATCGTACCTGATATCCGTGTTCCCATAAATGATACGGTCCTCGATCAGCTCTATATCGACAGCATTGATGTGGAGTTGAATTATGCGATACAGGAACTTAATTCCATGCTTGGAATTAACGAACAGCATCCGGGCGTCGCAGGACTGATCCTGGATCATATCTTTCCCAATCCCATCACATCTTATGCAACGATTTCGTACCGGCTGGAGGAAGCCGCTGTAGTTGCGTTTGCAATTTACGACCTTTGCGGGAGAGTGGTGACAACGCTGGTGGATGAACCACAAAATGAGGGACGATATACGGTCAAATGGAGTACAGGAGATACAAAGCCCGGGATTTATTTTTACAGGATCAGTACCGGTAATGTTAGTGTTACCCGGAAATGCATCGTTCTGTAACAACGGATAGTATAGTAACTGAAGTTTAGATTCGTCTTATAATTTTATATCAGCACCATGAAATCAAAACTGTTTTTACTGATCCTCGCATTGATGTGTATGGGCCTGCTCACATGTAAAAAAGAGAGTGATCCGTATGGCGATCTGAATAAACAGATTGTTGCGGAATGGGAACATGTGAGCGATTCCATCCTCGCTAATTCCGGGGTACCCGGTATGATTATCGGGATCTGGGCTCCAGACAGAAACCTCTCGTGGGTCGTAGGAAAAGGGAAAGCCAATCGGGCTACCGGCGAAAAACCTGACCCATCGATGAAATACCGGATGGGGAGTCTCACAAAAACATATACCTACACGGTTCTTCTTCAGTTGGTAGATGAAGGAAAAATCAATCTTTCGGATAAGCTTAGTTTGTTTCTCCCCGATTTCCCTAAAGCCGACAGCATCACCATCCGGATGTTGTGCAATCACACGAGTGGCATCTTTGATTATACGGAAACAAACCTGTTTCAGATGAGTCTTATCACGGATCCGTTAAAAAAGTGGACCAGCCAGGAGATGATCGACATGGTTAAAACGGAACCATTTTATTTTTCTCCGGGGACAGCTTTCAAATATTCCAACACCAATACCATTATCGCCGGGATGATTGTGGAAGAGCTCACAGGGAACCCTATTGCAGCAAAGATTCAGCATCGGATCCTCGATCCCCTTCACCTGGAAAATACCATCTACCCTACCAACCAGGTGATGACGGGTGCATTTGTTCACGGTTACGGGTGGTATGAAGGGGATAGCACCGATGTGTCACAGGCGTATGATCCTTCCATGGCCGGTGCTGCCGGCGCCATCATTGCCGATGTGTATGACCTGAAGACCTGGGTGGAACATCTTTACAAAGGCACTTTGCTTACACCGGAAACACAAACTCAGCGGCTCACAGTTGTTCCTGCCACGGATGAAGATTGCGAAGAATATGGACTGGGAATCATGCATAAGATTTATCCTCCCATGTGGGGCCATACCGGAACCATCCCGGGATATAAAAACTGGGCGGGGTATTGTCCTTCGGAAAATGTCACCATCGTGATCAATTACAATGCGACAACCGACAAGCCAATGGTTCTTGCAACCAGGCTAATGACTATTTATCTGGAGGCTGTAAAAAAATAAAACCATCCTCCAAATACACAAGTCTGCCCCAACGTTCGAGCGCAAAGGCCCGGGCCGGGTTTAATGTGTAAAGTTAGAATTTATTTATGCAAATTACAAACAGATTCCCGCTTGCGCGTTTGTTAGTAGTCGTAGGAATCGTGGTGTGCGAACTCACCTTTCAGAAATTTGGCAAAAGAACGGGAAATGTTGCCGGAAAGAGTATTAATAATCAATTCGGCTTTCGTAAATCAGACAAAAATAATTCAAATTCAACATGCCGAAAGTTGAAAATACTGACGGTAAGAATCAAGATAAAAATTCAGGACTTCATCATACAGACAATGAAATATTTTATTCCCACTTATATTGAAACGAATCACTGTTAGAAAGATATGTGGCAATCTTTTCCCAGTAATATCCACTCTGGTTATGTGACACCCTCCAGAAAACATAATCAGCCGTCTCAAGATCGCCGCTGGCATTGAGTCGCCGCGATATTCCCATTTGCGCATAATTATTGCATATCAAAGGGATGATTGCGAGTATTTTATCAATGTCGGTATCGCCGGTTTCCAGACATGCCAAGCCCATGATGAAAGTGGCATCGTAAGTCGATAATGCGTAAGCATTCGGAATGTTACCGGTTTGGGATTCAATCCTGGCTGATAGATCTGCTGTAAAAGCGGGCGTACTCCATGCGTTTATGATACCCATAATGGGTGATAGGAATTCCGTTTTTATCGCAAATTCCGCCAGATCGCTGTCGGTAATCAATCCCTTCAGCTGGGCAGTGGCGTCACAACCGTACCATGTCACTGAACCCAGCGATTCGCTCTGGCGCGCGGCATCGAAAATCATCTCAATTTCATGGTAAGTCAGCGCCAGCACAACGACCTGCGATGTATCGTAGACTGCCAGAGCATTGTTCACCTGTGATTCGATTGTACTTATTGCTGCTGAAAAAGAGGTTTCGGAAGGTTCGTAAACTACCCCGGAGTAGATCACTCCTTCTTCCTGTTCGAATCCGGTTGTAAAGTCTTCTAATAACGAATTGCCCCAGACATCATTTCGTACAATTGGGATGACGGCTTTCACTCCGTTTGTTACCACTGCTCTGACTAAGGCTCTTGCCTGAAAACTGTCATCGGAGATAATCCGGAAAAAATGACTACCAGCCTGGTTTAGTCCCACTGCCGTACTGTTTGAATTGATCAATACGACCGGATTTTGGGCTAAAAAGGGAGCTATGGCTTTAAGCTCGCTGCTGGAATAAGGACCCGCCACAAACATATCAATCCCATCTTCGTACATTTCACTGATCAGGTTTTTCGCTTCGGTCGTATCCATGTGCGTATCTTCGAATCTGCAGGTAAAGTTGATGTCCCGGCCGACTGTCCCGGTATAATTGTTCAGGTCATCCAGGGCAATTTCAATGGCAGTTTTCGTGCAGAGTCCATTTTCAGGATCGTTAACGCTAAGATCCAGCAGTGCCCCAAATTGGATAGTTTTTCCGTCCAGAGGATCTTTTAATACAGTTTCCTCACAACCGGTGGCTAAAATCAACACAAAACTCATCACTACTAATAATGAGTAAGTCAAATTTCTTGAATCTCTTTTCATATCTGTCTTTTGCTTTAAAGTTAGTTTTATTTATGAACATAAATTTTTGTGAATATGAGTGGCGATGTATTTCGACGAGAGTCATTATCAACTAATTAAATACTAATGTCAATTTTTATGGCTTCCAACTCACACCTCTTTATATATTAAAAATTTGGATTAAATATTTGCATCATTTTTTTCAATTATTTTAATTGCTTTGACATAAACATTTTTCACGCCGTCATTCTTTTCTTCTCTAATAATCTTTTCAAAAATCGGCATCAGCTGTTTTCTGGAACCAGGATAATGTTTAGCAATTTCCGTAAGGGCAAAAGCCGCGCACCATTTTATTACCGCGGTATTGATTTTATCATCAGTAGTATTTTTGAGCAGATAGGGGATGGCGGTCGCTGTTTTTTCAGCGTCATCTTTTGCGAGATTGCCAATCGCTTCCGGCACGCCCCATTTGACTCTTGGGGCTTTGTAATTTATATATTTCACGAGGATATCAATATAAGGCTTGAGTAGTTCGGGCTTTTGATCTGAAACGTGCTTCATGACGTCTGCGCAAGTGCCTTTATCAATATCAGAAGCAGATTCAAAAAACATAATAAAATCTTCCATTGAAATCTCTTTCGAGACTAAAGACTCGACTAAAATTATCTGCTTTTCTTTCGGTTTTATTTTTTCCTGCAAGATTTCTTCAATTCTTGTCATAATTCCCCATTTTGTAATTGAAATAGCGCACGACGGTTGGCATATGGTTAGTTCGCGTTTTAAGGTACTTTCCTATCTGGTTACAACTTACTTTGCATAAAAGTACAAAAGATTTGAAAACTGCTCACCCGCCAATTAACTATATGCCTTGTGTGTGCCCTGCATGAGCATGCTGCGCACACTTGTTGGACGCTGTTGAAAAAGTTTAAAAATACAAATAAAATTTCAAGAGCCAACGACAAGTGTGGTATATATTTTCCAGAGGGTGCAAGTCCCTTATACACAGGTGTAGCGCCTTGAAGTATTAGCAAGTCGCAAGGTGGCTTGGGGTGACCCATACACTGAAGGAAGCGAGACTGCAAAATCCGGTACTGACGAACAGGAACGGCATATGAGGCATAATTATCCGGGTAAGTAACCACAGCTTTACAACGCCCAAAGAACATAAAAAGGGTAGTTATGTAGATGTCGCAGGAATCGGAGGAAGGAAAATGCTCTTACCGGGGGAGATCCATGTGTGTCGGTAACGATACACCGGGAAGTCAGCAGAGGTCATAGTAGTTACCGAAACGAGCCGGCATAGATAGCCGGATGGCTCACAAAAGTAGCGAAGGACTGAACATTAAGTCGTTCTTGATTCAATCAGGAGGTTTAAACCTTGAGTTTACCAGCCTTATTTTAAAGAGAACAAGCTCATCTGGTGTAAAGAGCGGCTGGGCTATGCTTAACGAACCGCCGTGTACGTGACCCGTACGCACGGTGGTGTGAGAGGCTCTCCCCGTCGGCGATGCTGACGGGGCAGCCTACTCGATTACAGGGCGTTTTAATAACATTGTACCATACTGAAATTTAGCAATCAGTTCTTTATTATTCTAAATATTTTAACGGTACTATCACTAGTCAGTTTCATATAATAAATTCCTCGTGTTAAATCACTAATATCAATTATTGTCCTTGGCCCCGTTATCCATCTTTGGATAATTGCCTGACCTTGAGAGTTGAACATTAATATCTGACTTTTTGTTGGTATTATTAATGTTTCAATGGTTATTTGGTTTGATCCAGGGTTGGGGTAAATAATGATGTCGCTTTCTGTATTGGTATTTTCGTTCAGACCTACCTGGCAAGCGGCTAATATTTCCAACTTGGTATTGCATCCTGCTGCATTAAATTGGATAATAGCAGTGCTATTCGGACTTGCCAGGTAATCACAAACGCTTTGAACCTCACAAGAGGATAAAGAAGCATTATTATGAATCCAAAGGTCAGTTATTGAGCCAGCATCTATATTGCCCACTCCTTTTATATCGGTTAGAGCATCGTTGTAGCGAATAATCAATTTTCCACCTAATGAAGTTAAATTATCCAGCCCATTCAGACTTGTTAATGAATCATTAAGTCGGATCTCTATATTATTTCCAATGGAAGTCACTACCGATAATCCAAACAGGTTTGCAATATCACCCCCTCCTTCAATGTATACACTACCTTGCAAATTAATACAGTTAGGATAGAATGACTGAAAACTATCAATTTCCGCTTGCGTTGTGAAATAATAATTACCAAAGGGCAGACAAGGAATAGTAATGCCACAATCATTTGCCACTTCATGTAGGTTATTACAACCTGTGTTATTGGCGTATATCTGAACTATTCCATTAGGGTTTGAAAGGTAATTGCATACACTTTGGGCATCACAGATAGTTAAAGAAGGATTATTATATATCGCTAAGTTTCTGATTGCACCTGCGTCAAGATTGTCCAATCCTGCTATGCTTGTCAATACAGTGTTATCATAAATGGCAAGGTCGCCTTCATAATTATCACCCCCTATTGAAGTCAAGTTATCCAATCCATCTAAAGTGGTCAATCCTGCGTTTGAAAAAATTGTAAGATAACCCCCTATTGAATTCAAATTCCCCAGATCCGATATATTAGATAGGGCTGGATTATTTGCAATCCAAACGTAAGTTCCGATAGAAGTTAGATTTCCGAGTCCTGCCAGATTGGTCAGAGAATCGTTGTAAATAATTTCAAGGAATTGTCCAATAGTAGTCAAATTATTCAATCCTGATAAACTGGTAAGGGAAATGTTAGTGGTTATAAATAATTGATATTCAATAGTAATAACATTTCCCAGCCCTTCCAAATTAGTGAGTAAATTATTTGAATAAATGATCAGCCTCCCGATTGAAGTCACATTATCCAACCCGATAAGGCTGGTAAGAGCATCGCTATTATTAAGATAAAGTTCTCCCCCAATAGAAGTTAATACATTTAATCCATTCAGATTTGTAATTTCATTTCCAATTATCCAAAGATTTCCCTCAATTTCTGTGCAATTAGGGTAATTTACCTGGAAACTATCGATTTGACCCTGAGTAGAAAACTCAATACCATAAGGAATGCAAGACTGGGATGAACCTAATGATGAAAGCAACAAAGCTATTGATATTAAAAGTAGTATTTTCATCTGAAGGTTTTGATATCTAGTTGAATAACATTTATTAATCAAATTCTCTAAATGCCCTGTAACGCTCGCGCGCAAAGGCCTGGGCCGGGTTTTTGCTACCCGTGGCAGGCGCATATAAATTTACACTTTTTCTTTGTTCTTTGATCCATGTTCCTTATACGCGCCTGCCACGGGGAGCAATTTTAAGCGCCGGCCTGGTCTTTGCGCGATTGTTGAACTAAATCCCACATTCGTGGGATAGTTTCCAACAAATTTAGTAAAATAGTACTGAGTAGGGAGTGACAGCTCCCCGAATTAAGTTTTAACCTTTAAAAACTCAGTACTATGAAAAGAGTT
>JALNZD010000026.1 GCA_023229505.1 Bacteroidales bacterium
TATGAACATGAGAATACCATCTAAAATCTTATAAAAAAGAACGAAATGTAGTGGCACAAACCTCTATGCAAGCCATTACTGTGCTGTATATAAATCAATTACAAAAATGAAGTGTCAAACTCGGGAAAGTTTGTAGTATCCAGATAATCAGCATTCACAGGAAAGAGTCGAATATTGGTAGAAAACAGGTAAGATCATTATCGTGAAATAATTCTGTATAATAGACTCAACGAATCCCTTTTATGGCTGTAAGGCATAAATTGATATTACTCGCATTGTTTAGCTTTATGACCAGGGCCGGCTACAGCCAGCCCTGGTACTTCAATGAAGTTTATAACCCGAATGGCACCTGGGCTATTGGAGGGGGTATCATCGGTATGAATAACGGATATTTCGGATGTGCCTTATCTGGCGACAGTATTTCAGATTATTACTATAATACCTCTACGTTTATAATTAATCCCGAAGGAGAAATCACCTCCTGGAAAAATTTTGGCAAAGATGGATGTGACTTTTGGGCCGGTGATGAAGGAGGATTGACAATAAATAATAATTGTTACGGACTATTCGGCACAGTTGATGACTATTTAAACGATTCAATATATGGCCTTTTTTACAAGTTTGATAATTCTGGCGATACGATCTTGACGAAAACATTCACCAGTGATTCTGATACTATTTTCGTTGGAAGAATATGCACAACAACAAATGACGGAGGTTTTGCACTATTAGGCAATATTTCTGGTAACGAAGCTAATAAAGATATAATTCTTATTAAGACTGACTCCAATGGCAATGAATTATGGAGGAACCAATATGGATCTGATAGTAGTGATTGGGCTAAAAGTTTAATTCAGACATCTGATAATGGGTATGCAATAGGTAGTTGGAGACGTATCCCGTATATAGGGTATGAAGAAACTGCAGATCCGATTGTCTACAAAACCGATAGCCTGGGTAATTATGAATGGTTCCTCAATCTGGGTGGTCCGTTCCTGGATGATAAGCCCATGCTTTGTAACAGCCAGGATAGTTGCATCATTGTGCTGACTGCTTATGCAGATTCTATGATCACCCCTGAGTATGCTTATACGCGTACAAATTTGATTAAAATTAGTTTACAAGGTGATATCCTATGGAATAAGAAATATAAAACAAGTCAAACATTAAATTATATTTCTAATATTATTTGTTTAGAAAATGGTGATCTTTTAGCTTGTGGCGATTCCAGGATTTCGACATATTTACCCCACGCAGGTTGGCTTTTCCGTTTTAATTCAAATGGAGATAGTCTTTGGTACCGTGATTATTTTTACTATCCTGAAGACCCAAGTTTTGGAACTAATTATTTATATGATGTATCACAGACATCAGATAATGGATTTGTGGCTACCGGGCAGGCTTATACATTAGATCCACCCAATAATGTACAAAAAATGTGGGTATTGAAAGTTGATAGTGTAGGATGTGAAATTGAGAATTGCTGGGTGGGGATTGAGGAAGAACAAGAGCATGGAGGCATGGAGGCATGGGAGCGTGGAGGGTTGTTCTTATGGCCAAACCCGGCAAGGGATCAGATTCAGGTACGATTTTACATGGACGATGGACGGTTTTACAAGGATTTGGGATTGGAGATTTATGATATTTTCGGGAGAGAAGTGGGAGAGATCAATCTTCCCTCCCCCGCTGTGGGGGAGAGCCAGGGTGGGGGCTGGACAGTCGATGTTTCCGCCTACCCGCCGGGAATTTACCTCGTGAGGCTGAGGGATGGGAAGTTGGTGCGGGCAAGTGCGAAGTTTGTGGTGGTCAGGTAGTCAGCGGTCGGCGGTTGGTTATTGATGGCTAGCAATTTTAAAATCCGGATTGCTTTCGGAAGAACTTCGGAGAAGTTCCATATTTATAGAACTGGTGGCATCACAATAAATCTTTCCCCTCCCGCGATAATCCTGGTTTTCCCTTCCAATATTGGCATGGGAGGGGAATAAGGGGAGGGCAGAAAACACATGTTCCATTGTGCATTTCGCATTTTACATTTAATTTGATGATCCCCTACGGGGAATCGGTACTACGCGTATATTGCAGTTCTACAGTACTTTATCAACTACGCAGAATTACCCATCGCATCGGATAATGACAACATTCTGACCACTTTCTGACCACCTTATGAAAACCTTCTGACTACTTTATGACCACCTTATGACAACTTCCTGACCTTTATTTTGCTTTCCAACAAAGGCAGGTTATCTTTGTAAAATAAATCTCTTTCATTATGATAAGGTCCATGACAGGATTCGGTAAAAGTCAGGTTGATCTTCCCGGCAGGATTATCACGGTAGAGATCAGGTCGCTGAACAATAAACAACTCGACCTGAGCTTCAGGGCCCCGTCTGTTTACCGTGAAAAGGAGATGGCTACCAGGTCGCTGATAGCGCAGCGGTTGGAACGGGGTAAAGTGGATGTCAACATTAACGTTGAATCAAAGAATGACCAGCCGGTAATGTCGATCAATAAAAATATAGCCCTGCAATATTTTGAACAGTTGAAAGACCTGGCTGCTTCTATTCCAGAAAACCAGCACAGTGACCTTTTATCAATACTTGTCCGTATGCCGGATGTACTGAAATCCGAAAAGGAAGAATTTTCGGAAGAAGAGTGGGTTCTGATCAGCCAGGCACTCTCAGCAGCCATTGATGAGGTGGATAAATTCCGCATAGCTGAAGGGACGATTTTACAAAAGGATTTTGTTTTCCGTATTGAACGTATTCTTGCTTTACTCAATGATATTGATCCCCTTGAAAGTGTAAGAATAGCAAATATCAAAACTAAATTCGAAATGCGCCTGGAAGAAATCAGCCAGGATAAATCCTACGACCGGAACCGGCTCGAGCAGGAGCTGATCTATTATTTTGAGAAGCTGGATATCACTGAGGAAAAGATCAGGCTTCAAAAGCATTGCGAATTTTTTATCCTGACCCTGCCTGAGTTGGAATCTCCGGGTAAAAAGCTTGGGTTCATTACCCAGGAAATAGGAAGGGAAATCAACACACTGGGATCTAAAGCGAATGAGGCCCAGATACAGATGATCGTGGTTCAGATGAAGGACGAACTGGAAAAGATCAAAGAACAATTGGCCAACATACTTTGAGGTGAAAGGTAAATTTATCATCGTCAGCGCTCCCTCAGGGGCAGGAAAAACATCGATCGTGAGGCGCCTGCTGAAGGCCGGCCTGAATCTGGAATTTTCCGTTTCATCCGCCAGTCGCCCACCACGGGTAAATGAAATAAATGGTAAAGATTACTTCTTCATATCCATTGAAGAGTTCAGGAATAAGATCAGGAATGGCGAATTGCTCGAATGGCAGGAGGTATATGCGGATCAATACTACGGAACACTAAAATCAGAAGTCGAAAGGATCTGGAAGAACGGTCACCATGTGCTCTTCGACCTGGATGTGCAAGGCGGTATAAACCTGAAGAACCTGTATCCTGATATCTCCCTGGCCTTATTTATCATGCCACCATCGCTGGAAGAACTGGAAAAACGCCTGAGGCTGAGATCAACAGAGAACGAGGAAAGTCTACAAAAGCGATTGGAAAAAGCCGGTTACGAAATGACTTTCTCAGGAAAATTCGATAAAATCATAATAAATGATAATCTCGAAAAAGCAACCAGTGAAGCTATCCGGAATATCAGCCTATTTCTGAAATCATGACCGACTCGCCAAAAATAAAAAAAGTGGGGCTCTTTTTCGGATCTTTCAATCCCATTCATACCGGTCATATGATCATTGCCGGTTATATGCTCGGGTTTACCGATCTGGATGATGTCTGGATGGTAATTTCACCGCATAATCCGCTAAAGGAGAAGAAAACCCTGCTGGCCGACCATCACCGGTATGCGATGGTACAGATCGCCGTTGAAGATAACCCCAGGCTTAGGGCCTGCAACATGGAGTTTAAGATGCCACAGCCTTCTTACACCATAGATACGATGGTCAGGCTGGAAGAAAAACATCCCGATCACCAGTTCGTGCTGATCGCAGGGACCGATATCTTCCCGACTTTTCATAAATGGAAGAATTACGCGACACTTCTTGAAAATTACAAATTCTACATTTACCGGCGCCCCGGTTTTGATGCAGGACCTTATGCCTCACATCCCCATGTTGTCATCTTTGATGCTCCGCTGATGGAGATCTCGTCCAGTTTTATCCGCCAGGCTGTTATTGATGGAAGAGACATCCGCTATTTCGTTCCCGATAAGGTTTATGAATATATAATTGAGATGCATTTCTATGAGAAATAAGCAAGTTTTATTGGTTTTATTCCTTATCCCGGGAATTTTGCTGATTAGTTGTGCCCGTCAGGGTTCGCCTTCCGGCGGCCCAAAAGACATTACCCCCCCGGAGGTCAGGTCTGCATTCCCTCCTGACCGTTCGGTTTCTTTTAATGCAAAGAAAATCACGATCTCCTTTGATGAATTCATCCAGCTCAAGGATCCGGCAAAAGAGATCTTTATTTCACCACCAATGAGAACCCGGCCGGAATTCAAAACTATTGGAAAGAATATCACGGTGGAATTTATGGAGGAACTGAAGCCGAACTCAACTTATACGATCAATTTTGGAAATTCGATCATCGATTATTCCGAGAATAATCCCCTTACAAATTTTGAGTATGTGTTTTCTACCGGGGACCATATCGATTCTTTATCCATAAGCGGAATAGTCATTAATGCTTTCAACCATCAGCCTGAAGTTGAAATTATCGCAATGGTTTATACAGATGAGAATGATACGATTCCGCTGGATTCGCTTCCCTTGAAAATTCCGCCAAGAAGCGCATCTAAAACGACGGAAGACGGCTCATTCAGAATAAACAACCTTGCACAAGGTCAGTATAAGCTTGTTGCATTGCAGGATTTAAATAACAATTACATATTTGACCTCCCGAACGAACGCTTTGCTTTCCTGGACAGCCTGATAACGATAGCACCCCCCGAACCAATCATTGATACTGCCGTATCCACTAATAACGACACAATTTTACCACCAGCTTTCCAGATCGTTCCGAAAGAATCATTTACACTTTACTTATTTGAAGAAATAGATTCCACTCAAAGATTGCTGAGCAAGAAACTGTTTGGCAGCAGTTTGCTACAGTATATTTTCCGTATGCCGGTGGATTCTGTTGAGATCTCCCCGGTAGATTTTCAACCTGCCCGTCCTGATTGGTATATACCGGAATTTAACAAAACGAAAGATACCTTGAATTTCTGGCTGAGGTCCGGCCTTCCGGATACGATCAGGGTGAGAGTCAGCGCCGGTGATTCCCTGGTTGATACAACAAGGTTTTTTCCCGGCAGAACAACTCCGGCCCGGCCCGGAAAGCGAAGAGAATCAGCAAAGGAAGGATTGAAGGTCAATTCAAGCGCTTTGACAGGCCTTTTAGACCTTAACAAGCATTTCAGTCTTTTCTTTGCCAGCCCGATCCAGTATTTTGACCCCGGCAAACTCACCCTCTATACTTCGACTGATACCCTTGTTCCATTGTTTTCCTTTTCCGATTCGCTCCGGAGAAAAGGTGATTTGTCATATAAATGGCTCGAAAAGGAAGCTTATAAATTACTGATTGAAGATTCTGCATTCTGCGATTTGAGCGGATTATATAACGACAGCATTACTATCGTATTTAAAGTAAGGGCGTTGGAAGATTATGGCATTTTAATGATGGATATTGCATTACCTGAAAAATCAGGTCAGTACATCCTTCAGCTGTTGGATGACAAAGAAAATGTAATGCAGGAAAAAACCTTGACCAATACAGGCATAAATCGGTTCGAATACCTGAAGCCAGGAAATTATATGCTAAAAGTTATTTTTGATGCCAATTCGAACGGGAAATGGGATACGGGGAAATATAACAAGAATTTATTGCCGGAGCGTGTGGAATACTATATGCCTCCGCTCAGCATAAGGGCAAATTGGGATCTGCAGGAAGAATGGAAGTTGCAATAATCTGATTATTCGTCATTGCAACGGTTCAGGCAATCAACTATTTCGGTAAGCACCTTATTTTTAATTGAATAAAAAATCTTTTTGCCATCACGCCGGGATGCAAGCACTCCTTTATTTTTCAGGATATTAAGATGGTGAGAGGCCGCAGCCTGCTCAATCTTCAGTTTTTTGTAAATATCCGTAACGCTCATTTGATTGCCGTCATGCAATAATTCAATGATAGCAATCCGCATCGGATGGGCCATGGCTCTTAGCTTACTGGCAGCCTGTTCGAGCTTTTCAATTTGTATCTGAACTTTTCCCATATTTATAAATTTTTTGCTAAAATATAAAATTACATTCCAGCTTTATAAATATATATATATATTTTATGTTATTTATATCTATTCTAAAAAAACAGGCGTGAATTTAAAGCTTCCTCCGTCAAAAAGACCTTTGTCGCTAAGTTTAAGTTCAGGGATCACCAAAAGGGCCATAAATGAAAGTGTCATAAATGGTGCCCTGAGTTTAGTCCCTAATGACCGTGCTTTCTGATCAATCTGTTCATATTTTGCAGCGATTTCAAAACCATCGGCTTCTGACATGAGCCCGGCGACAGGAAGCGGCAGGTGATAAATATTTTCTCCATCGACACAACAGATCCCGCCTTTTGAATCCACAAGGGTATTGACAGCTTTTGCGATATCTTCGTCCTTCACGCCAACTGCAATGATATTATGGCTGTCATGGGCAACCGTGGAAGCAATAGCTCCCCACTTCAGGCCGAAGCTCCTGATGAATGCCACGGCAGGTGGTACCGGCTTATAACGGTTCAGAACAGTAATTTTAAGAATATCGCTTTCGGGATCGCTGACCACATTATTATTTTCGACTTTTGTAACCTCCGTTAACTCATGGGTAATTAACTGCCCTTCCAGGGCCTCAATGACCCTTATCTTTTTCCCAAGTGGTTTAACAGCAAGCTCTTCCGCCGATATCCGGCGGGCTTCAAAACGGTTAACCGGATTTTCGCTTACAGACCGGATGAGGCTTTTCCCATTATCTGCCACGAGCATTCCATCGATATAGGTCTTTAAAACATTGAAAATCCCGGGATCATCAATAACGATAAAATCCGCAGGATCACCGGGTTGCAAAAGGCCGGTGCCAAGGTTATAATGTTTTTTGGGATTCAGGGTACAGGCTTTGATGACTGATATGGGATCATAGCCTTTTAAAATTGCCCTACGGGCGATGTCATTAATATGCCTGCGCAATAAATCATCGGGATGCCGGTCATCGGAGCAGAACATGACCTGGTCAGGGAAAGCATCCAACAACGGGGCCAGGGTATCAAAATTGCGGGCAGCGCTGCCTTCCCGGATCAGGATGTTCATGCCAAATTTTGCCTTCTCTATTCCTTCCTCAAGTGTAAAACACTCATGATCGGTCGAAATGCCTGCCTGGATATACTTGCGTGCTTCCTCGCCCATAAGGCCCGGAGCATGGCCATCGACCGGCTTTCCATATTTCCTGGCCAGGGCCAGTTTGGCCATCACGTTTACATCTCCCATTAAAACTCCGGGAAAATTCATCATTTCCGACAGGTAACCGATCTCATCCATCTGCAGCAACTCATCAATTTCATCAACTCCCAGGCTTGCCCCGGCCGTTTCAAATGGAGTGGCCGGCACACAGGAAGAGGCGCCAAAGTAAAATTTGAACGGGACTTTTTTCCCGTTTGCGATCATAAACCTGATCCCTTCCACACCAAGCACATTGGCTATTTCATGCGGATCGGAAACCGTGGCCACTGTTCCGTGGATTACAGCTAAACGGGCGAATTCCGAAGGAATGAGCATTGAACTCTCAATGTGGATATGGGCATCAATCAATCCCGGAAGAATGTATACCGATTCTTTCACCGGCTCTTCCTTCACAGTAGTGATCTTTCCATCACTAACCTGCACTGTCCCGGGAAATATCCGGCCACTGACCACATCAATTATCCTTCCCTCAACAGAAAAAGAATTTTCTTTCATAATTAATTGGTTATAGGTACAAAGTTAGGACTTTTTATTGATAATCTTATTGGCAAGCTGTCCGCAGGCTGCATCTATATCTTTGCCGCGGCTTCGCCTGATGTTGACAACCAGGTTTTTACGATCGAGGAAATCTTTAAAAGCTTCCGTCCGCTCCTGTCCGGAGTCTTCATAAGGTACATTCTCCACCGGATTGTACTGGATCAGGTTGATCTTGACGGGGAAGTTTTTGCAGAATTCAGCCAATGCCCTGGCATCGGCCATTGTATCATTGAAACCCCTGAGCATCACATATTCAAGGGTTATACGGGTGTGGGTCTGCTCATGAAAGTATTTCACTGCTTCGATCAGGTCATCAAGGGTATTCCGCAAGTTATAAGGGATGATCTGGTTACGTTTTTCATTAACGGCAGAATGTAAAGAAAGGGCCAGGTTAAACCTGACTTTATCTTTTCCAAGCTGCCGGATCATCGGGGCGATACCGACAGTTGAAACGGTAATCCGCTGGGGTGACATCGCCAGGCTGTCTTCCGCGGTAATTTTTGCAACAGATTGCAGTACATTATGATAATTCAGCATTGGTTCACCCATTCCCATATAGACGATATGGCTGAGTGCCTGGCCATACTCCCGGCGGGCAGTCTCACCAATAATGGCAACCTGGTCGAATATTTCATCGAAATTGAGGTTCCTGATATAGCGGATCATTCCGGTAGCGCAGAATTTACAGGCCAGGTTGCAGCCGACCTGCGAGGAAATGCAGGCCGTCATCCTGGTACCTGAAGGGATCAGCACGCCTTCGATAATATGCTCGTCGAAGAGCTTAAACGACATTTTGATGGTCCCATCCTCACTCTTCTGGGTAGTATTGATTTCCAGTGCATTGATGGTATAATGCTGTTTAAGCAAATCCCTTGTTTTAAGAGAGATATCAGTCATCTGGTCGAAAGAGCGGGCTGTTTTCTTCCATAGCCAGTCGTAAACCTGCCGGGCCCGAAAGCGTTCCCCTCCTTGTTCCCTGAAAAATTTTTCCAACTCGGCCAGGGTTTGGGTTCTGATATTGATAATGTCTTTGTTCAATCTTTATCATTTTTAAAAACCGGGATCAGATCCAGTTCGTGTTGCTGAAAATACTTCCGGGTTTGTTTAAAATCTTCAGAGATACCTAATAAAAATCCACCGCCGCCGGATCCGCAGAGTTTCATTTTAAAATCACTGCGTTGAAGGCCTGATTCCCAGATAGCTTTCATATTTGAGGGGATCATTTCAGGAAGAAATTCAAATTGAAAAGTTGATAAATCAGCCAGGTGACTGAAGAATGGTTCCATTTCGCCTTTCAACAATGTTTCAATACAACCATTATTCGCCGGGATAAACACCTCCCTCACGCGTTTTATAAATTTCTCTTCCTTACATCTTGCAAAAAACAGATTGACCAAAGGGCCTGTTTTACCAAGGGTACCGGAATCGACGAGAAAAATGGCGCTATTGGCACCAAATTTATCCCTGGGAATACCCACTGTTTCTATCTGAAGTTTATTTCTGATCAGCAGCGGGTGGCGGATGTAACATAGTAATGGGTCGAGACCGGAGCTGACACCGTGAAAGTAAGATTCCATCCGCGAAAAAACTTCTTTCAGATCTGATATTTCCGTCCCGGTCAATATCTTCCTGTTTTTGACGCCCTGTAAAACATACTGGTCATAAACCGCGGCCACAAGGGCACCTGAACTGCCTATGCCATAGCCCTGCGGGATATTTGATTCGAAGTAAAGGCCTTTATTGATATCATTTTCAAACCGTTCCAGATCAAGTTTAAACCTGGAACCTGATCCATTTTGCAAATCTTTTAAATACTGCAGATAATCCCTCAGGTGCTTGTTTGACTCAACTGCCAGTTCATACTTTGTATATTGCTCCTGGTTGACGAATCTAAGCTCACCGGTAAAATGGGCGTAAGGTATGGTAAGTCCCATCGAATCGCAGATAACACTGTATTCGCCGAACAACATGATCTTCGCGTAAAATACCTCACCCTTCATTTTCCAAATTTCAAGTTTCAAGTTTCATGTTTCAGAATTTAATTTCTCCGGACCACTACCAATCCCGTCATCTATCCATTTTTCATCTTCGCAGTAATTCACCAATTCTTCATTGATCCATTTCCGAACGGCCAGGTTATGTAGTGCCGGATATAGCATGTGGACATTAGGGCCTGCATCCAGGGTAAAGCAAACAGGGATCTTCGTTTCTTTTCTGAACATCCGTATGGCATTAACAATATTCAGGGTGTTAGGTTCAATAAGCAGATAAGACTGATATGAAGACATCATCAGGGCATGCAGGTTTAAGGCTTCAGATTCAGTTATCCTGATGAACCCGTCAAAATCCCCGGAGCGGAGAGCTTTTGAAAGATCCAACATATTGGTCATAGCCATTTCATAACGTGGTCCGGCGAAGGGATGGCCCTCCATCAGGGAATGTCCTGCCCGGCTGCTTACCTCTTTTTCCTTACTGCTGACCACCAGGATCGCATCTTTCATGCCTTTGAATACCGGGTTCACCTCATAAGGCACCGGGATAGCGAATTCATCGGATGTCCCGGTAAGTTTTGGTACATATCCCCAAATCACATATCCTCCGTAAACCGACCGGCAGGCACTTCCGGATGCCAGCCGGGAAAGTCGGGAGGCTTCCTGCAGGAACGGTTGCTGCGGTATGGAAATCCCGCTAAAGCGGGATAGAAAGTCAGTTGCGCAGAGTCCCAGCGCACTCATACTTGAAGCCGAGGATGCGATACCTGTTGAATGGGGAAATGTGTTGGAACTGGAAATTCTGAAAGTGAATTCATTCAAAAATGGATATTCTGTAAATAAAGACTGGAGGTAAAGGGCAATTTTTTTCTCAAAATTCTCCTGTTTCCTGCCTTCAAATAAGAATTCAAGCCATGGAACGCCTGCTTTTTCATCCTTCGGCCAGAATTCCAAAGTCATCTCAGTATAAGCCCTGCTTAGGGTCATGCTCAATGAAGGGTTTGCAGGTATCTGGACCTTTTTCTTCCCCCAATATTTGACCAGGGCGATGTTTGAAGGGCTTCGCCAGGATATTTTACCAGATTTAAATTCGCTATGTTCTATCATTCTATAACCAGGAAATGAAGGTACATAATATTCAATTTTTATTTTTGAATTTTCAATATATAATCTCATCCCATGTGAAAATAACCGTCATACCTTTTCCGGCAAAATATTTCCTTACTTCTTCCTGATTCATTTCAGTCACTGCCATCACGAAATCGCCACCCCAGGCCCCGAGCGATTTTATTTCTCCGTTGAAATCCGGAAAGGTTTCCTGTTTTACAACTGGCAGGCCAATGGCAGCAGAAATCGTCTCTTCATGCAAACGCATGACCGATAAAAAATCTTCGAAATCATCTGCATTAACTAAGGCATCGGTCAGGTTTGATACTTTGAGGATTATTTGATCATCCTTGAATGGCTGTGCCATGAATTTCCTGACACTTTCCTGGGAATCCTGTTTCCGCCCTAAATAAATAAAAAATAAATGATCAGCGAAAGCAGGTTTGAAGTACACTTCATGAATTTCGTGGTGCTTATCCTTCAGTTGATATATTATTGGCTGGCTTGCCCTGGCGCAAAAAACGTCGTACCCGGAACCCTGGAATGAGCTCCGGTATAAAGCATAAGGATCGACATCCAGCCAGTAAGCAAGGTTTGAAACCAGGGAAGAACTGCTTCCAAGGCCCCAGCGGATGTCGAAATTAATGTTGTTGCGGATAGAGAAACCCTGAGAGGTCAACCCAAGTTCTGGCTGTAGCTTCCCTCCCTCTTTCAATAAATCACGGATGAAAAAAGCCGTTTTTTGATCGGAAGAATCAAGGATTGTCATATCCTTCAAGCGGAGCCGGGCCGTAAACCAAATTTTATCCAGGACGTACGTTTCCCATTCCAGAATTCCAGGTGGAGAAATTTCATGTACAAGCATCCGCTGACCGAATTTCAACGGCACGGCCAATGCTTTTGCGCCATACAGCACAAAATATTCACCGGAAAGAAGAAATTTGCCCTTTGAATAAAACTCTCCGCTTCTCAATTGTCAGCTTTTTACACCCAGGATATGAGACCTGTGGTTATTGATGAAGTCGGTGACTGATTTGAACGACACCTTGTGGTTTATAAAATATTCGACTGCTTTTTGTTTTTCTTCCTGCGTGGCGGCATAAAAATTAAGAATATTGAAGAGGTGCATTTTCATGTGGCCCACCTGGATTCCTTTGGTTACAAGCGATTTAACAGCCCCGAAATTATTAGACAGGCCGGCAGAAGCAGCGATCATCATCAATTCCCTTGCACTCGGGTTACCGAGCATTTCGAGGGAGAATCTGGCCATGGGATGAAGCGATGTCAATCCGCCAACTGTTCCCATGGCAAGCGGGACTTTAAGTTCATAATGAAAAATGTCGCCTTCGAGCGCAAGATCAGTAAGACTTTGATACTTACCACTCCTGCAGGCATAAGTATGGGCGCCTGCCTCGATAGCCCTGAAATCGTTACCGGTAGCCAGTGCAAGGGCATCAATCCCGTTGAAAATCCCTTTATTATGGGTGGCGGCGCGATATTCATCGACTTTGGCAATCTCGATGGCTTTCTGGAATTTCCAGGCAAATTTCTCCGGGCTCATTTCACTATCATTGGGCAGCAGCTCTTTAATATCGCACTCGACATATGCCCTGACCAGGCAATCCGGTGTATAGTTCGATAATATAGACATGATGATCTCGCAATCTTTTTCCTCTTCCTCAAACCGGGGACTTTTCACCAGGAATTCTTTCAGCAGACGTGCAAACTCTTCCAGGACCGAATTGATGAAATTGGCACCCATCGAATCGACTGTCTCAAAAGATACCTTGAGCTGGTAATAATCCTCGATTTCTTCATTCATTTTAATTAACAGAATATCAAGGATACCTCCTCCCCTGCCTTCCATATTTGAAGTTATACCTTTAGTGCCGGCCAGCAGGGCGCGTTTCAGCTCAGGCATGGCTTTTTCCAGTTTATCAGGGTTACCTTTCCACAGAAAATGCACCTGCCCTATCTTTTCCGTTGAGATCACTTCAGCATGGAACCCGCCGCGCTCGGCCCAGAATTTAGCGCTGCTCGAGGCGGCAGCTATGACCGAGCTTTCCTCGATGACCATGGGGACCATATAGTTCTTGCCATTGATGAGGAAGTTCGGTGCAATCCCAAATGGAAAGTAAAAATTGGATAAGGTGTTTTCGCTGAATTCATCGAACAGGGTTTGCTTTTGCGGGTCCCGGTGCCAATATGATTTAAGTTCCCGCAGGACCTTTTCGGGGTGATCAAAAAAGCTGGCGACAAGCTTGAGTTTCTCCTCCTTGTTCATCTTGGAGAAACCGTTGATGATACCATTAATGTTCATCTGTCAGAATCCTTAATTACAAAATAGGCACGGGCAAGTTTAATCCCTTCTATCTGGTATTCCACGAATTTTTTTAATTCCTCATAAGATTGACTGGCATATTTCAGGAATCCCGATGCTTGCCCATATATTGCAGGTAATTTACAGCGATTGATGAGATAATACCCGTCAAGAAAAGAGCGGATACCTCCGGAAATAATGATTTGCCGGCACCTGACCGTCGTATTATTATCATCCAGTATTTCATTGATCAGATCTGTCATTTCAAAAGCATCATGGCCGATCCGGCTGACTGGTTCATAATATTGCTGTTTAAACTCGTCGGAACGAAGCAATTCCACTTTTGCAAAATTTGTCCCACCGAAAGCGGCCATTTCAATGGCTTCAAGCGGAAGTTCCAGTAATGCCCGCAGGCTCTCCGGCCCCATACCCTGTCCCACTTCTTTTACTATGACCGGGTGGCTGGTCATTTTCAGGTACGACCTGATCGTATCAATGGGTGGCTGACTGAACAGGTTACCTTCAGGCTGCAACCATTCCTGAAGCGGGTTGACATGAATGATGAGGCCATCAGCCCTGAGTTTTTCTATTAACTGGTCAACAGGGGAAATATCATCTTTTAGAACCATTTCTTCCAGTTGTGCAATCCCAAGATTGGCATAGAATGGAAGATCATTTCCAATCGTATCCCTTATATCGAAATCGGAAAAATGATCATCACTTTCCAGCAACGGGCGACAGGAACCAAGACCCATACCCAGGCCAAACTCCCGGCATACCTGCGCAAGGTTGCGGTTAATCTGACCAGCAAGACGGGTTCCGCCGGTCATGCTTGATACCCATATTGGCGCCCTCAACATCTTGCCCAGGAATTTAAATGGAACCAGGCCGGTAACCGGATGTTTAGCCATCAGGGGTTCATAGAAAAACCTTCTGTCGATCTCTTCCATTCCGGTTTTCGCCTGGAAAGCAAGGTTGATATGGTCTTTTTTCCGGTCAGTCATTTTATTCCATTAAATTACATTTTTCATGGATACAAGCTATCATTTACCATTCTTCATCCTTGATTTCCTGACCAGGTTTCATTTTCTCCTTCAATGATTTAATCAATTCATCCCTCACAAAAGAATCGATCTGCTCAAGGTAACTTTTCCATTTCACATTATAATCAGGAGCACTTTTATCAAGCCATTTTTCAACCGGGTAGCGGGAAACCAGTTTCAAAATAAAATTGTCGACAACAACACGGTAACGGTTTTCTTTAAATTCGATCTTCGCATTATACAGGATCATCCCGGCATCCTGTCTGTTCCCGAGGTCATCATAATCATAAACCCTGAACTGGTGCTGAATTTTGATAAGGCCAGTCGATTGGTCCCTCACTTTAGCGGCATCCCATGGATTTGCATAGAATGTATGAAGCCATGAGGAGCAGCGGTTAAATAATGTATCTTTTGTGCCTTCTTCATTGATCACTTCTTTATAAGAAATCAATCCGGTAACCTCATCCACCGGCATATTCAGTGAAGCATCTTCCTGGGCTGAGGCAGTTAACAGGCCAAAAGCGACAATCAATATGGAAAGTATTGTTTTCATGGTTAATAATTTACATATCATGACAAAAATACGAAATATTAAAGGAAAGCGGCATGGATTTTACCAGACAGGTTCAGGCATAAAAAAAGGCCGCCTTTCGTGGGCAGCCTTTAGAATAAAACGGGGTCTATTAATACATTCCGTCATGCATTCCACCACCGCCCATTGGCATTTTTGATTCTTTATCCTCCTTTGAATCTGCGAGGAGACATTCAGTAGTGAGCAACATGCTGGCAATTGAGGCAGCATTTTCCAGGGCGACGCGGGCGACTTTCGTCGGATCGATCACGCCAGATTCGAATAGATTTTCATATTTCTCAGTACGGGCATTGAAACCGAAGTCACCTTTGCCTTCCCTGACCCGTTGTACAACTACCGAGCCTTCCAGGCCGGCGTTAGCAACGATCTGGCGGAGGGGTTCTTCGAGTGCACGGCGGATGATGGCCACACCGGTGGTCTGGTCTTCATTCTCACCCTTCAGTTTAGCAATAGTATCAATGGCACGCAGGTAAGCGACACCTCCACCTGGGATGATGCCTTCTTCGATAGCGGCCCGGGTCGCGTTCAGCGCGTCAACAAAACGGTCTTTTCTTTCTTTCATTTCAACTTCACTGGCTGCACCAACATAGATCACCGCTACACCGCCGGCCAGTTTAGCCAGGCGTTCCTGCAGCTTTTCCTTGTCATAATCCGACGTGGTGTTATCGATCTGAATTTTGATCTGTTTAACCCGTGAAATGATATCCTCTTTCTTTCCCTTTCCACCGACGATCGTCGTGTTTTCCTTATCAACGGAGATCTTTTCAGCCTGTCCGAGGTATTCCAGGCTTGCATCTTCCAGCTTATAGCCTTTTTCTTCAGAGATAACCGTACCACCCGTCAGGATGGCAATATCTTCGAGCATTTCTTTCCTTCTGTCGCCAAAACCAGGAGCTTTCACAGCAACGACTTTCAGGGCGCCCCTGATCTTATTTACGACAAGGGTAGCCAGCGCTTCGCTTTCCACATCTTCTGCGATGATGACAAGCGGCCGGCCGGTCTGGGCGGCTTTTTCCAAAATCGGCAGAAGATCTTTCATAATGGAGATTTTCTTGTCGTGGATCAGGATATAGGGGTTCTCGTAAACAGATTCCATTTTTTCGGTATCCGTAACGAAATAAGGTGAAATATAACCGCGGTCAAATTGCATGCCTTCCACTACCTCAACAGAGGTTTCCATGCTTTTAGCCTCTTCGATGGTGATCACGCCTTCTTTCTTCACCTTAGACATAGCTTCAGCGATCAGTTTGCCAATGGTGCTGTCATTATTGGCTGAAATAGATGCAACCTGCTCGATCTTCTCAAAGCTGTCGCCAATCTGCCTGGTTTGGGCTTTCAATGATTCGATAACTTTAACTACTGCTATTTCAATTCCTCTCTTGATTTCCATCGGGTTTGCACCGGCGGTGACATTTTTCAGTCCCGTGATGAAAATAGCCTGGGCCAGCACAGTAGCGGTGGTCGTCCCGTCACCGGCGAGATCACTGGTTTTGGAAGCAACTTCTTTCACCATCTGGGCTCCCATATTTTCGGCGTTATCCTTCAGTTCAATTTCTTTGGCTACTGTTACGCCGTCTTTGGTGATAACGGGCGAGCCGAAAGACTTCTGAATAATTACGTTACGACCTTTTGGCCCGAGGGTTATTTTTACTGCATTGGAAAGTTCATCGACACCTTTTTTCAGTTTTTCTCTTGCGGCCAGGTCGAATATGATATCTTTTGCCATGTTTTAAGATTTTTAAGGTTTATGATTTAAAATAATTTTTTTAAACAATTGCTACAATATCAGATTCACGCATAATGAGGTAATTTTTACCTTCATAGGTGAATTCTGTACCTGCATATTTAGCATACAGGACCTGGTCATTTACTTTAACGGTAATAGGCTCATCTTTCTTTCCCGGTCCAACAGCTACAACAGTTCCACGCTGGGGTTTCTCCTTGGCCGTATCCGGAATAATAATACCGCCTGCTGATTTTTCTTCAGCAATGGCCGGTTCAATAATTACCCGATCTGATAAAGGTTTGATACTGATCTTTGTCATATTTATAAATTTTTAAAGTTTGATAATTTTTTCCACCTTGTGCAGTCATAATTTATGCCAAAGCGGATATGAAAAAGAAATGTCAGAATCTTATGACATTCTGACATTTCAATGTTTTAACAGAAAATCTTCAAAATATTACTGCTGTTCCGGAGGAACCTGATCAGATGGCACCGGCTGCATATTTTCTATTTTATCACGAAGTTCGGTATCCTGTGTGCTGCCAACAGTTGTATTTCTTGGGATTACCAGGATTGAAATCAGGCAAAGTGCAAAAAGGGCGATCGCCAGCGACCATGTCGTTTTTTCAAGAAAATCAGCGGTTTTCCGCACACCCATAATCTGACCGGTAGAGCCAAAATTGGCAGCCAGGCCACCCCCTTTGGAATTCTGTACCAGGACAACCAGGATCAGCAAAATACAGACGATCAAAATCAAAACGGAAACTAAAATATATAAACCCATTTTATTAAATTTTTAATGTTCTTTTCTCAATTTTTCAATTTGAGTTGCAAAGTAACTACTTTTTTGGGGATTTTTCAACATAAGTTGCTGATAAATTTTAATTGCTTTTTCTTTTTTACCCTGGGCAGCAATTAACCTGGCCAGGGTTTCACTCAGGACACCGTCATTTTCTTCAATGCTTCTTCTTGCCGATTCTTCAGGACTGTAAAAAGTTACACGGCCATCTGACTGGCTTTGTTTCTGCAGGAGGAACTCTTCCAGCAGTTCATCTTTTGGCAATGGGCGTAAAGAAAATTTCTTATCCTGATCAGGAAAATCTTCCGTTTGAAGATCTGTCTCGCCAACAATGGCTTTTTTTTCTTCGATGAGTTCCCTGAGACGTGATTTATTGAGTTCGATTTCATTAAGGCTTGTCTTGATCTGCTCCTCCAGTATCCTGAGGTGGGCATCCACCTGTACTTTTTCAGATGATGGTGGCAATGATTCTTGTTTTTCAGAAGCCAGTCCGGGCAGATTTTCGGGTTCTTCAAGGATGCCAAGCCATTCCCTGAGGCGTTGCCGGTCAGCAGCAAAAGCGGCAACCCTGCGAAGTTCCACTTCAAAGCGGTAATCCTGCAACCGCCTTAAATTCAAAAGGTGGAGCAATCTGGCCGTCTGGAAATAAGGATAATCGAGGGCCAATTGCTTCAAATCAGGGAGACTATCTGAATTGAGCGAGGCCGGATCATTCATCCATTGATAAAACTGCTGCCGGTTCATGGTTAAAAACTTTTCATATTACCAATTAACCACTGCTTTATTGAATATATCATCGACCAGGGCTTCATTGATCAGGCTGATCAACTGGTCTTTTACAGCTGAAAGATCCTGGTTGCTCGGATAATCCTCAAATCGTGTAAAAGGTGTTTCAAAATCCTTAGTGGGGTCGAGTAAATTAGTGTACTTCACTTTTACCGTTACACTCAATCTGTTCAGTGCAGCTGTTTCATTCCCTTGTATGGCAACTGGCCGGGTGGAAAATTCAGTGATTGCACCCTCAAGCTGAAGGTCCCCTCCTTCACTGATAAAATCAAGGCTGGTCTGGGAAAGAAACCTGTCGCGTAAGGCATCGGTAAGACTCTGGCTCAATGAAGGTTCAATATATTGGGCATTATTGACGAAATAAACAATGGTAATGGTTTTGGCTTCAGGAGGAATTGATGCACCGGTAAAAGAATATACGCCACAACCAGCCAGGGACAACCCAACAAGCAGTGTGAATAAGTGTGCTGTTCTTTTCCAAAATCTTCCGGGAACCGGTAGTTTGGTAAAATGATTAAAGTGAGCCGATAAATGAATGTTACCTGATGTCATATTCTTTAATCTTCCGGTAAAGGGTTCTTTCAGAAATACCGAGTTCCCTGGCCGCATTTTTTCTTTTTCCGTTGTATTTTTCAAGTGCTTTATAGATCATGTCGATCTCTTTTTTCTCAAGAGAAAGTGATTCTTCTATCACTTCAGAATCCTGGACCGGATCCTCAAAGTCGTCAGGAAAATCTTTTTTTATCGGGATGGCTTTCTCCGCAGGGCGTAGGCTCACCTGCATATTTTCGGGATGGTCAAAAAGGTGGGCATTAGTTTCAGCCAGACGTATGGAACTCTTTTCATCCTGCAGGATATCAGCTACAATCTTCTTGAGATCATGAATATCTTTCTTCATATCGAATAAGACTTTGTAAAGGAGATCCCTTTCAGTGTAAGCTGATTCTTTTATTTCACCCTGGTAAAGGACCGGTAATTCGCTGAACGATCCTTCAGGGAGATATCGTCTGAGGTTATCCGTCGAAATTTTCCGGTTTCTTTCGATAATGGAGATTTGTTCGGTAATATTCTTCAATTGCCTGACATTTCCCGGCCAGCGGTAATTTTCGAGCATCAGTTTAGCCTCATCAGCCAGCTCTATAACAGGCATGCGGTATTTCTCGGCAAAGTCGGCGGCGAATTTGCGAAACAGCAGGTAGATATCATCTTTTCTCTCCCTTAAAGGCGGGACGATAATAGGGACACTGCTTAAGCGGTAATAAAGGTCCTCCCGGAATTTCCCCTGACGTATGGCTCCTTCGACATTAACATTGGTGGCAGCGACAAGCCGGACATTGGTTTTTAAAACTTTAGAGGACCCGACTTTCAGGAATTCACCTGATTCCAGGACCCGCAAGAGCCTGACCTGCGTGGATAGAGGAAGTTCGGCCACTTCGTCAAGGAAAATGGTTCCGCCGTTAACCTCTTCAAAATACCCTTTTCGTGCTTCCAGGGCTCCTGTAAAAGACCCTTTCTCATGGCCGAAGAGTTCACTGTCGATAGTACCTTCCGGGATAGCGCCGCAATTGACAGCGATATATGGGCCGTGTTTCCTGGCGCTAAGCTGATGAATGATCTGTGGGAATACTTCTTTGCCGGTCCCGCTTTCACCGGTAATCAAAACAGTAAGGTCGGTAGGTGCAACCTGGCGGGCAATATCGATAGCTCTCATTAAAAGAGAGGAGTTTCCGATAATCCCGAATCGTTGCTTAATTGCCTGGACTTCCATGTCAATTAAATCAAAATTTACAGAAGCACAAAAATACTATGAAATTTTGACATAATAACGCGGTGATTAATACAAGACAAATTGTCAGGGCATCTGTCTATTTTCCCTTCTGCACTTCCTTCTTGATCCGTTGAATATGACCCCTGCCAAGCGCTTTCACCTCGCAGCCCAGCTCAAAATACCTGCGTATATTATCATCACTGAGAATCCCAAAACAATCAATCACGGCAATAGGATTCCCGGCCCACTTCACGATCTCGTCAGGCGAGAGGTTGAGGTAAGGCTCATGAGGAACGGCCAGGATCAGTGCATCGACCCCTTTCAGGGATTTTTTCAGGTCTTTTTGCACCCTGATTTCGGTCAGGTGATCCTGGTTGCGGAAAAACCGTTTCCAGGACAGTCCCGGGGCGGGGTAAGTATCCTGTATCTCCAACTCATACCAGTGATCGACAAATGGATCGTGCACACTTATTTCGGCTCCCATTTCGACGAGTTTCCGGACAACGATTTCAGATCCGCTGTAACGTGTATCTCCAACATCCTGGCGGTAACTGGCACCGCAAACCAACACCTGCGATCCGGCTATATATCGTGATAAATTACGGAGTGCATCACGGGTCAGTTCGGCTACATGAAGCGACCGGGTATCATTGATATCAATAGCTGTCGGAGTGATCTGAAATATATCGTCTCCATCTTCAAATCCAAGGATATGGCGATATGCCCAATAGCCCAGGCCGCCGTCTTTAGGCAGGCAGTACCCGCCGATACCGGGGCCGGGGAATATCATGTTGCTATGGGTAGGCCGCATTTTGATCGCTTTGATCACTTTGATCAGGTCAACACCGTTCCGCTCGGCAAACAGGCTCCATTCGTTCAGGTAGGCTAAGATTGCAGCCCTGTATGAATTTTCGACGATCTTGGTGGTTTCCGATTCAATCGGCCGGTCCATTACAGTCAGTGGAAAGTCTTTGGTATTCAATACTTCGTGAAGAAATGTCTCTACCCGGTCGCGGGCTTCCTTATCACATCCCGAGCAAACCCGCCAAAAATCACGGATACTGGAGACATATTCTTTACCCGGCATGACCCTTTCAAAACTATGTGCCAGCAAAGGAGTTTTTTTCAATCCGCGCCGTGTAAATTCCTTTTTGAGTATTGGCCATGCCACGAATTCTGTGGTTCCGGGAGCTACGGTCGTTTCGATCAGCACAAGACAGTGCTCGGGGATCTTTTCTCCAATGGTCTTCAGAGTGGCTTCCAGTGCTGCCATATCGGCCTCGCCATCCCGCATATCGCCCAGGGAGTTCTTTATGTAATCACATTGAACATCGACGATGACACAGTCGGCCAGCCTCAGCGCTTCGTTGTTATAAGTTGCCGTCAGTGTTTTGGTTTTTTTCACACACCGGTTGATCAGGATTTCTACTTCCGGATCTTCCGCTTTCACCGGTGACACGCCCATATTCAGCATAGGGATTTTCCAAAAGCTCCGTGTACTGGGGCGTTGGCACCCAATCACAAATTTTGAGGAATTGCCTTTTTTATCCCTGGTATCGGCAACAATAGCCGCCATTACTGCGCCCACGAAACCTACGCCCATTACTACCACAACCTCCTTTCCTTCCTTTCTGGCTTTTTTTGCCAGTTTTTCCAGGCGGTCAAATTCCTTATCATAGTCCTCCGCTATAGGAAGCGGGAATTTTTCCCCGTTCGGGCTGAAAGAGAAAAGCACGTCCTTTGATTTGGTCATTTTTAAAATTTTTTAAGAATGAATAAGTTTATTAACGGATGGAAGCATGGAATTTATCCTGAAAAGCGCGCAGGATTTTTCCCATCGTTTTCTCAATGATATGGTCGGTGAGGGTCTTTTCATCATCCCTCAGCAAAAAGCTAATGGCATAAGACTTCTTTCCCGGTCCGATCTTTTCACCCTGGTAAACATCGAAAAGGCTAACACCCCTTAGAATATGCTTTTCTGCCTGGTAAGCAGCCTGCTCAAGATCCTCGTAATTGACCGACATATCGAGCACTAAGGCAAGGTCCCTGCGAACTTCGGGTAATTTTGCAACCTCGTTGTATGTAACCTTATTTTCAGATAACAACCTGATAATTTTTTCCCAGTCAAAATCAGCATACAAGACCTCCTGCTTCAGGTCAAAGCGTTTCAATTCCTTTTTCTTAAGCTGGCCAAACTTTAGCATTGTAATTTGGCGATAAGTATAAGCTGTTCCTTCCTCAAATAAATCATCCGTAAAATTAGATTTCCCGATTTCTTCAGCATTAAATCCCAACCTGACCAGGATGGCATGCACGGAAGCCTTCAAGTCAAAAAAATCAGCCTTTGAATCATTCGTCCGCCAGCTTTCCGGTTCCCGTTTTCCGGTAATCCAGATACCAAGACGTTCGTGTTCATCATATTGGGCAAGGGATTGATTTGCATTCTTTTTTTCAGGATGAATCTTGTAGGTTCTGCCAAATTCATACAATTTAAGGTCAGAAGTTTTCCGGTTCTGATTATAGGCTATGGTCTCCAGGCCACCGAATAGCAAAGTCTGCCGCATCACGTTGAAATCGTTACTCAGGGGATTAAGCAGTTTAACGCTGTTTCCTGCATCCAGCCAGGAGCTTTCTTCTGCATACCTGGCGCGTGTCAACGAATTGTTCATAATCTCATTAAAGCCCCGGCTGCTAAGTAAATCCGATATGAGGTTGCGGATCTTTTCAGGGTCCGGCTTGTTGGAAAATGAAAGTGAAGACCGCAGTTGGCCGGTCATTTCGATAAAATCATACCCGTAGATGCGCAGGATCTCTTCAATGACATCTGCTTCACGTGTTACATCGGTTTTAAAGGTTGGAACAATAAGTGAAAGAGCTTCCGCCGATTCCTGTTCTATTTTGATACCAAGGTCGGAAAGGATTGACCTGATGATTTCATGCCCGATCTCTTTCCCGATCAGGCGGTTAATATTCTTCCATTTGACAGATATTTTAGCCGGTTCAACAGGTACCGGATAACTATCAATGATTTCAGAAGATATTTTTCCTCCTGCCAGTTCCCGGATCAGCAGGGCAGCCCTTTTCAGGGCATGGACCGTGATATTCGGGTCGGAGCCACGCTCAAAGCGGAAGGAGGAATCGGTTTGCAGGCCATGATAGCGCGAAGTTTTCCGTATGCCGCGGGGATTGAAGTGAGCACTTTCCAGGAAGATGTTGGTTGTTGAATCTGTAACGCCGGAAACCGCACCACCAAATACCCCGGCAATGCACATGCCATCTTCGGCATTACAGATCATCAGATCCTCATGGCTGAGTTTTCTTTCCACCCCGTCGAGGGTAATAAAAGACTCATCCTGCCTGGCTTTGCGGACGATTACTTTTGCGCCTTTTATTTCATCTGCATCGAAAGCATGGAGTGGCTGGCCAAGCTCCATCATGACGAAATTGGTCACATCGACGATATTATTGATGGGCCGGATACCGGCTGCATTCAGAAGATTCTTCAGCCAGGCCGGTGAATCGCCGATTTTTACACTTGATATGGTCACACCGCTGTATCGCGGGCATTGTTCAATGTCTTCGACGATGACAGGGATATTAAGGCTATGATTATCAATTGAAAATTGATCAACAGAAGGCCAGTTCATCTGGAATTTCTTTTCCTTACTGTGTTGATTCAGCACTGCGATCAGATCGCGGGCCACGCCGCAGTGGGATGTTGCATCAGTGCGGTTTGGCGTAAGGCCTATCTCAAAAATAGTGTCCTCAGACAGGTTGAAATATTCTGCGGCAGGGGTTCCTATTGCGGAATCCGGATCGAGCACCATGATCCCTTCGTGCGAATAGCCAAGTCCCAGCTCATCTGCGGCACAGATCATCCCTTCGGAGAATTCACCACGGATTTTCGCCTCCTTTATCTCGAATGGCTTATCGCCGTTGTAAATTATCGTTCCGACAGTGGCTACCGGCACTTTCTGTCCCGCTGCTACATTGGGGGCACCGCAGACCACCGACAGCAGCCGGCCGGTGCCAATATCTACTTTAGTCAGGCTGAGCTTGTCGGCATTTGGATGCCTGGCACATTCCACCACCTTACCTATGTAAACCCCTTTCAGTCCGCCTTTAACAGATTCGGAGTTTTCGAAGCTTTCAACCTCCAGGCCACAGTTAGTGAGGAGCCTGGAAATTTCTCCCGGTTGAAGGTCAAAATCAGCATAACGTTTCAGCCAGTTATAGGATATTTTCATGATGATTTTTTTATGAAAATGTTGCAAGCAAAGGTAAGAAAATTGAGCATTTCGCATTTTCAGCTAATCAGGCTCCAATTAATAAAATCTTTTTTCATCAAGGCTAATTGCCTTGCCAGGGGGCGGTTTTTTTCCTGTTCAAGTGAAGGGTCGGCCTGAAGGATTTCTGAAGCGAGGCTGCGGGCATACTTGAGGATCTTTTCATCCCGCACAATATCGGCGATCTTCAGGTCAAGCAGGCCGCTCTGTTGCGTACCCTGCAAATCACCGGGTCCACGAAGCTGAAGATCGACCTCGGCAATCTTAAATCCATCATTCGTCTCTACCATCGTCTGCAGCCTCTTCCGTGCCTCCTGTGACACCTTTTCGCCGGTCATCAGCAAACAGTAAGACTGATCGGCGCCCCTTCCCACACGGCCCCGGAGCTGGTGTAGCTGCGACAAACCAAATCTTTCCGCATTCTCGATGACCATGACGGAAGCATTCGCCACATCTACACCCACTTCGATCACCGTTGTAGAGACCATGATCTGGGTCTGGTTTTTGACGAACCGCTTCATTTCGAAATCTTTATCTGCCGGACGCATCTGCCCGTGCATAATGCTGACGGCATATTCCGGAAGCGGGAAATCGCGGACTATGCTCTCATAGCCATCCATCAAATGCTTGAGGTCGAGGTTTTCCGACTCTTTGATCAGTGGGTAGACCACATAAATCTGCCGTCCCTCCTTTATCTTCTGTTTCATAAAGCCGAAGATCTTCAGCCGTGCAGCATCATTATAAAGCAATGTCTTTACCGGTTTTCGCCCGGGCGGAAGTTCATCAATGACTGAGATATCCAGATCACCATAAAGGGTCATCGCTAAAGTCCGCGGAATAGGCGTAGCCGTCATTACCAGGATATGTGGCGGGTTGTCGCTTTTGCTCCACATTTTCGCCCGTTGGGCAACCCCAAAACGGTGCTGTTCATCGATGATCACCAGCCCAAGATTTTTAAACAGGACAGGGTCTTCGATAAGTGCATGCGTCCCGATGAGGATTTTCATTTCTCCTGACTGAAGCTGCTCATGCAGCACCCTGCGTTTAGCAGCCGGTGTCGAGCCGGTCAGTATACCAATGCGGATATCGAGCCCGTCGGTCATCCGCATCAGTGTGTTTAAATGCTGGCCGGCAAGGATTTCTGTAGGTGCCATCAGGCACGATTGGTAACCGTTATCAAGGGCAATAAGCATCGACATCAGCGCCACCAGTGTTTTTCCGCTGCCAACATCCCCTTGCAGCAAACGGTTCATCTGCCTGCCGGCGCCAAGGTCTTTCCTTATTTCGCGGATCACCTTTTTCTGGGCTTCGGTCAGTTCAAAGGGAAGTTTTTCCTTATAGAACCGGTTTACATTTTCTCCGACATTGCCGAAAACAAAACCATTGATCTTTTGCTGCCTGAGGAGTTTATCTTTCAACAAGCTCAACTGGATAAAGAAGAGTTCTTCAAATTTGAGCCGGGCCTGGGCTTTCAGCAGCTTTCCCTGATCCTCAGGGAAATGAATATTTCGTAATGCCTCTTCCCGGTTCATCAGGCTGAGTTTGGCAAGGATTTCCGACGATAAGGTTTCCGGCACTTTTCCCTGGGCCTGGACAATAAGTTCTTTCAGAAGTTTAACCAGGTTTTTATTGTTCAATCCCCTGTTCTTAAGCTTTTCAGTAGTACTATAAATTCCCTGCAAAGTCTGGGTGATAGTCTTCGTGAATTCCTCGGCACGTTCTATTTCGGGGTGGGCAATATTATAACGGCGGTTAAAGATCGTCGGTTTCCCAAAAACAATGTATTCGATATTTGGAAGTATGGTTCCTTCTATCCACTTGATACCCTGGAACCAGACCAGTTCTATCTCCCCGGTATCATCACGGAAGACGGCAGACATCCGCCTGGCGCGCTTTTCCCCGACAATCCTGATATTGCTGATGGTTCCCCGAAGCTGAACAAAGGCAATATCCGGCTCGATCCCGCTTATCTTAAAGATACGGCTCCGGTCAATATAGCGAAAAGGATAATAGCTTATCAGGTCGCCAAAGGTATGGACATTCAATTCCGATCTCAGCAATTCAGCCCTTTTGGGGCCCACTCCCTTCAGGAATTCGACGGGTGTTTCCAGGTATTCTCTTGTCATTTGGCCTGATTTGAGCAACTTACAAATATAAAAAAAAGCCGCCTCAATTGGTTGGGCGGCTTTTTCGGGTTTAGATGTCTTGTTTAGTATTCCCAGAGGCTTTGTTCGAAATCGAGGAGTTCAAGTTTTATCCTTTCGGCTTCAAGCAGGGCATCCAGGCCCTGGGCATACTCTGAAATCCTTCTGTCGTAAACATTTTGTTCTTTATAAATATAACTGTTAAAGAACCTTTTCATGAAGATTTCATCGTACGACCGCCGGGCGGCATCATTAAACCTGTTAAAGACTTCAGCCTGTGCCAGGATCGGCCTGGCTTCCGGATAATAGATCCAGAACAGGGGTTCGTTGAATTCCTCATCGTTCCGTTCCTTGATCATAACCGGGCAAATACCCAGGATACGTACCAGCATCTGGGATCTCTTTTTATCGAAATACCAATCCTCTTTTATTCTGAGCCGTGTTACTTTATTCGGGTCGAATTCCGAGTAAATGACCGTATCAAATTGGTCATAAGGAGGATAAGGCCTGGTAAGTTCCCGGTGGAACGTATCGGTTTGCCGGGTAACGATTTCCTGGTAATTCAGCGGAACGAGGAATTCATCCGTACTACCGGAAATGTCGTATGCTGTTATCGAGCCTTCTTTCAGGGCATCCATAATGACAGTGATGAAATTCCTCCAGTTATTATGCGGTTCCAATGGGAAATAGAATGGCTGATTCATCTTCTGCCGCATGTCTATTTCTCTCCAGATCCTTTTTGACCACATGATATCAGCTTTCCGGACTGATGGCAATGGTATCGGTTTCACATCTTCCAGGTCGTTATCGTAATAAATAACATCCTGCGGCGGATTGTCCAGGATCTGAGACCGGACAGGTCCGCCAAATCCGGCCAGGATAATCATTGTTATGATGATAAATGCGATTTTTTTCATAGTAACCTCCACGAGTGATTATTTAATTTCCAATGAAATCGGGTTCAGGCTTCTGGGTATTTTATCAGGACCTTCGGCCTGTATATTTTCAAAGAAGAATTTTTGTCCTTTACGGGCGCCCTGGATCATGCTGATCATTTCTTCAGAGAAACGATTGCCATTGCCTCTTTTAGAGATCCCGTCACCACCGACGATGGTAGTCATTCGGAAAGATTTAACTTCAAAGAAGAGTTCAAATTCAAAATCCCTCATGACCGGGATAATAGCTCCGGCTGCCAGCAAGGTGCTTTTATCGATCGCACCTTCCAACTGTCCGGCAACTTCTGCATTCGGGCTGGGTACTCTCCTGATCCTGAATTCAGCAGAGCCCATGCTCCGCGTGGTGCCCATGATATCTGCATTGACAGAAATAACGGTTTTCTGCCCTTGTGGTACCCTGACGATCCAGCTTTTGCCCGTAGCATCACGGGTCAATGTTCCAACAGAGATTGAAGCACGAAGGTTTGCCTCCGCGATGCCCGGAACGGAGATAGAAACAGGGTTATCAACACCAATATAAAAAACATTCATTTTAGTAGCCGCAACCGTAAGTGAAGGCGGTGCAACGACATAGTCCCCGGAAAACTTATAGGGGATTCTTTCTCCTTCAGGCGATACAACTTCGACCACACCGGCATATTTCTGGAGACCAACAGCACCTGCCGGGAAGGAAAGTCTCACGATCCCATCCTTACCCTCCACCCGCTGAGCGCGGTCTTTATTGCTAATTGTAATCTCGTCTGCCCCCTGCAGCACAAAGACCTCAGGGGTTTGCCTGGTATCGAAAGCCGTAACAAGGACTTCAGCTTCATATTTATCCCCTTGCAACACATAGTTAGTTGTAGGAATAATCTTTGCTTCAATTTTATCAAATTTGAAGTCGGAAACATCAATCTCACTGAATAATTCGGCAGCAATGTCAAATTCTGCTGTCTGAACCTCGGCTTTGATCTTATTCATGATGGTAACGGAAGCAGCAAGAATTGTATGGTAGAAATGGTGCAACTCCCAGGTTTGTTTATTACCATCCGCATTGAAGAAAGGCCCCTCGGTCTCCAGCCCCATTTTGATATTCCCCCGGAATTCAGGTGGAACAATATTAAGCATTGCGGTTTTGTATGCTTCTATCTTTTCCCTGAGTTTCTCGGCTTGCTTCCTATTGATAAAGTAATTGGTTGACTCATCATATTTATCCTTAGTCGAAACTTTGGACATATTCAACATAGGCACCGCAATTTCTTTTCTGGGATCATCGGGGTCCTGCATCATTTTCGTCTCAAATGAATCCTGTATTAAAGTGAGGGAATCCTTGTTTTCTGATTGCCTGACCACATCAAAAATCATGTGCTCGACATATTTTTTTAACTCATTGGATAACCTTCTGGCCTCTTGTGCTTTTTGCCAGTAGTCGCCCACTTTCTGAGGTTTGAGCTGATATTGCTTTTCAAATTCTCCGTAAAGGTTTCCCAATTTATGTTCGAAGACCTCGATCGTATTTTCCATACTTTCGTTAACCACCAGGAAAGCTTCGAGCATATCTTTGGAAACGTTAAGAGCCAGCAGGGCAGTCAGCACAAGATACATCATGGCAATCATTTTCTGCCGCGGTGTCTCTTTATATCCAGCCATATTTTTTCGGAATTAAGTCTGTTAAAAATCTGTTTTCATATCAACCGGGGACCTTACTTAGTCCTTCCGCTCATTGCAGTAAGCATACCACCGTAAACCTCATTAAGGGAGGATATCCGTTGGGTAAGCAGATTCATTTGTTCTTTATAAACTGCCATGGTATCTGCTGATTCCTTCATGTTTTTCAGCAGCTCGGTCATTGTTTCACGAACCTTAGCGGTAGACTGGATCTGTTCATTGCTGCCCTGCAGTTGAAGTTCATAAACAGAATTTAAAGCGGACAGTTTTTCGGAAATCTGGTGTAATTTCTCATTGTAAGATTTTCCGTCAACGGCTGAAAAATCAAGTTTCTTTGCCGATTGGGAAAGAACTTCTGCCGATTTTGTGTATTGCTCAGCAAGTGAGTTGGCAGAATCCATGGCCATTTTCATGCTGGTCGTAAATTCTTTCGTCACCGTGATATCATTTTTAAGGATATCTGATGCTTCTTTGTAAGTAGTAGAAAGATGTGCTGCATTATCGCCTGCATTTTTGATGCTGTTCATATAATGTGCGGAAGCATTGGCATCTTTTTGAAGCGTTTCGGATGTCAAATCATAGGATTTGGATAGATTCTCAGCCGATTTGGAGGCTCCTTTGACTCTGGTAACGTACTCATTGGTAGCGCCTGCAGCATCAGTAATGTCAGAAAGCTTAGCAGTATTATCGCTGAGTCTTTTAAGTCCGTCACCCAACCTGTCTATCAGTTGTTTATCGATATTGGCCTGCTTGAGCAAATCATCCAACTCCTGGGTAGGCTTTTTTTGTTTTATACCATCGATTGTACCATCTCCGTGATACATACCGCCCAATTCAGGGTAAACCAGGCTCCAATCTGGTTCTACGTAAGGAGGTTCAAATGCTGAGAAGAAGAAAATGCAAGCTTCTGTTCCTAAACCAACGACAAGCATTTCGTTTGCGAAAGGGTAGTGGTTAATTTTGAACAAAGCGCCAAGGATTACGATTGATGCACCCCAACCGTACAGTTTGGCCATGAAATTTCTGAATCCGCGTCTTCTGACAAATGTGTTTAATCCCATGTTATTAAAGATAAAGAGGTTTTTATTGGTTGTTTATTGAGAATTCTCTTTTGCTGATTAATTATATACTCTTGAAGCCCTTGATGGATTATCATCCTTATTTCTTCCAAGGTAAGGCAGGATGCTACGGAATCCTATATAGCTCTTTGCAGTGTCCTGATACTCATAATCTCTTGTTGAGACTTGCATGTAGTAAGCTAAATCTTTCCAGGAACCTCCGCGAATGACCTTTCTTTTCATAGCTGGCGGGTCATCTTCTTTAGCATTATAAGTATAATTCGGGTTCATATCCCAGGTAAAATTATAGGAAGAAGGATCATAGGCGCTGATAGTCCATTCTGAAACATTTCCGGCAATGTCATATAAACCGAAATCATTAGGTGGATAATGGCCCACAATGACAGTCCGCAAACCGCCGTCATCGAGATAATTTCCGCGAAGTGGTTTAAAGTTAGCCAGGAAACACCCTCTTTCATTTCTTGTATAGGGTCCGCCCCATGGATATGGGTTATTGTTATAGCCCCCTCTTGCGGCCCATTCCCATTCAGTTTCAGTCGGAAGCCTGAAATCAACTATATCAGCTTCACCTTTTTTACTATCTGAAGCATTGTTCATTAGTTCTGTGCGCCAGATACAGAATGCCCTGGCCTGCTTCCAGTTAACCCCTACAACAGGGTAGAAATTATAAGCAGGATGCCAGAAATAGGATTTGGTTAACGGATCGTTGAAGGAATAAGTATAATCGTGGATCCAGCACAAAGTATCCGGAAAAACGTTAATCAGTTCTTTACGAACATAAACTGAACGGTCACGCATTCCCTGGGGCCTGTTAGCAAAAGCTCCATTTTCGGAATTTGCCTCTTCAGTCCAGTCTTTATATGAAGCTGCCTGGTAATCAATCCAGTAGTATTCATAGAATAATTTACGGGCGTCGACCTCTTTTTTCCTGAAATATCGCTCATGTTCAGGGATATACATAGCCTCCAGTGCATCCCTGACATCCTGTTCATCACTATTCCAATCGATATCAGCATCCCAGTTTACCAGCGGGGGATCATAAACCTCTCCTGTTTTCGCATTTTCCTGGATCAGAAATTCATCTGGTCTGATATCCCCCAATACGCGGAGGGCTATAGAATCGCGAACCCACTGAACAAATTGACGGTACTCATCATTGGTGATTTCTGTTTCATCCATGTAAAAAGCTGCAACGGAAACTGTTTTTGGTTCCTGGACAAAGGAATAAGCAATATCCTGATCACCAACACCCAAGGTAAAGCTACCCTGCGGAATAAATACCATCCCGAAAGGATCAGGTTGAAAGAAAGGCCTGGTCTTTCGGCTGACACCCACCAGTTCTCCATTACCAGAGTTGTTGCAGCTGTAAAACGTACCTGCTGCAGCGAGTATCAGCAAGAATGCGGGAAGTCTTTTCATAACAATCTTTTTTTGGCCAAATTATAACGAACTTTGTAATGTTTTATTTTGAAAAAGTGTCCAAAAATAAAAAATATTAAAACAATAATGCTTTTTTTTTCTTATAATTATAGAAATCTGGTGTTTTTATAGCTTTTTCTTCCTTTTTCAAGTTCAAGTTTGAACCGGTAATTCAGCATGATTTCATGAGAGCCACCGAAAAAAGGCAATGCAAGTTTGCTGACATTAATATCATAAGAATAACCTATCCTGAAATCTTTATACTGCACTCCCAGCAAGATTATTACAGATTCACCAAGACGATAGCCCACGCCCCCCCATACTAATTCCTTATAGCGAAGCATTGCATTAACATCAAGCCTGGTCTTTGCAAGATCTGACTCAATAATAACTGAAGGAATTAACTGAAAATCAGGATTTCTGGGAAATGTAATTTCATAGCCCCCTGTAATGAAAAAAGTTCTGTCGAGTTTCATTCTGAGGCCGCCCTGATCAAGTTCGGCAAGAGGTTTACCTTTTGTCTGAACAAGGTGTAAGCCGGATACACCTAGATAATAGCTTCCAGGCACTCTATAAAAAACGCCCAGTGAAAAGTCGATCAGCATTTCGCTTTCCTTTGCTAATTGTCCTATCAAGGGATCTTCACCTGCCGGCCTAAGCTTGGAAAAATCAATGGACCGGTTATTAAACTCAATCTGTGTACCAATGCCCAGTTTTCCGAATCCCAGGTTTCGCTGGTTAGCATAACCAATTTTGACTGAAATGGTCTTTTCATGACCGAGAGCATCCTGCATGATCACCGCACCGACTCCTCCCTTAAGAATACGAATAGGGAGGTCGGCAGAAACGAAATAAGTACGGGGTGCTACCTGTTCTCCCTCTTCTTTTCCAAAACTTGTCCATTGAATACGGTCAGCTGCTGTAATAGAAACGGCATTATCATTACCGGCCAAAGCAGGATTGAAGGTCAGCCCGTAAAACATATACTGCGAAAAATTGGGCTCCTGCTGACCCTGCACCGCATTGACAAGCCAGAAAGAAAAGAGAAGCGGCAGTATAGTCAGTAGAATGACCTTGCTAAATTTCATCTTCAGAGAAACGGTTAGAAAAACAAAACGCTAAAGTAACTAAAAATATTTACAGGAGTGCAAAACGATGATTATTTAGGATTATTTTAAATCATTACTGCAATTGGGAATTACTTATTGAACAGCTTGACAATATCATTGCCGTTGGCAAAGATCAGCAGGCCAAAAAGCAGAACCATGCCGGCAATCTGGGCGTATTCCATAAATTTATCACTGGGTTTGCGTCCGCTGATGATCTCATAGGCCAGGAACATCACATGTCCCCCGTCAAGAGCAGGTATAGGAAGCAGATTAAGGATTGCCAGCATGATCGACAAGAAAGCAGTCAACCGCCAAAAAGCAGGCCAGTCCCAGGTCGGTGGAAAAATGCTTCCAATCGTGATAAAACCGCCAACAGATTCATAAGCCTTAACCTCAGGCGAAAACAGTAATTTAAGCTGCTTCAGGTAATTGCCGATCCCATCATAAGTTTTGACAAAGCCGGCAGGAATAGCCTGGAACAGGTTGTAATTTTTTTCTTCGAATTCGAAATATTTTGTTGGATTTGTATAGATCCCGACCAATCCTTCGGTTGAAACCTGCATGCTAAACAATAAGGTATCATTCCCCCTGACAACGACAGCCTGAACCGTTTCTCCTTTATGGCTCTTCACGGACCTGGCAAACTCATCAAAATAGTTTGTAGGTTCCCCATTGATAGATATGATCTTATCCTGCACTTCAATACCTGCATCTTTGGCCGTAGATTGATTGGAAAATCCTTCCACTTCGAAAGGGAAACGCGGTGATAAAAAGTTTGGATCCTTATGTTTGACAAGTTTTCCTAATATTCCTTGCGGTATCGCGAGGTCTAATATCTGACCATCCCGCTCGACCCGGATAGTTTTAGCTTCCTCCAAAATGAGGATCATAGGGATTTTATTGAAATCATTTACAACTTGCTGGTTTACAGATAAGATACGGTCGCCATTTTGCAAACCCATCTCACTGGCCAGGGAATCAGCTACTATGCCATATTTATTGACCTGGGAGGTCGGAAGATATTGTTCTCCCCACACGGCAAGGATTCCGATATAAATAACAAAAGCAAGCAAAACATTAACCGTTACCCCGCCTATCATGATGATAAGTCGCTGCAATGCCGGTTTTGACCGGAATTCCCAGGACTGAGGTTCCTTTTTCATCGCTTCCCGATCCATCGATTCATCGATCATACCTGAGATTTTGACATATCCGCCCAGGGGAAGCCAGCCCATTCCATATTCGGTATCTTTAAATTTAAACTTAAATAATGAAAACCAGGGATTAAAGAAAAGATAAAACTTTTCTACCCGCGTCTTAAAAGCTTTGGCGGCAAGAAAATGGCCAAATTCATGAAATACTACCAGAATTGACAGGCTTAAGAGAAGCTGAGCTATTTTGATAAAAATATCCATTTCTATTATCAGGTATTAAATTGTTTGATCAATCATTAAATTTCGTGCCATTATCATTGTTGCCCTGGTCAGAACTTAATAAAATCTGTCGGGTCGACAGGTACCCCGTTATACCAAAGTTCAAAATGCAGATGAGGACCTGTGCTGTATTCCCCGGAACTTCCAATGATAGCAATCGGATCGCCGGCTTTTACATAACTTCCCTGTTCTTTGAGTATAGCTGAATTATGCTTATAAACGGAAACCAGGTCGTTTTCATGCTGCAGGCAGACGGTATATCCTGTCTCAAGTGTCCAGCCTTTGAAGATGACCACCCCATCGAGGGTGGCCTTGATAGCTTCATTTTGAACGGATACGATATCCACGCCATAATGTCTTGATGCCGGGTCAAACTTGCTTGTCACGATCCCCCTCAGTGGGGTGAAAAATGAAAAACTGCTGATATCCGGCCTTGATCCGCCATGATCACGATCAGGGATCCTGACTTCACTACCCATCATTTGTTCTTCAAATTCTTCCCTGAATGCTGAATCATCCCGGGATGCAAAGCTTGAAATATTACTGTAATTTCCAACTGTATCTTCTTTAAGCGGACTGATAATCGTGGTATCCTTGCCGGAAAGGATAAGCCGCAGGTTTTCGAGATACAGGGATTTCTGCCGGGCATCCGCGTCAAGTGAATCAGTCAGTTCCTCGATCTTGTATAATTGTTCATATAAATTAACATCGGTATACCCCGGGATATATTCCCGCAACCGGGTGAAAGCGATGATTATGGTTGTAATGATGATCAGCAGGATTGCAATCGTACCGGATGCCACAAATACATTAAGCCGGCTAAGCTTGAAAGATATTTTTTCCTCATATGTTTCATCGTTCAGGATGACCAGTTTATACTTATTCCTGAGCTTCCGGTACCATTTTTCCTTCTTTTTTATTTCTTGCGCCATTCCACTGGGATTCAACCTGCAAATATCGGAAATTTTCGGGGATCGGGAATATTATTTACTTTTGCACGGCTCGCTCTTTTTACAAAGTTCGCAGGCAGTATAAAATATTTTTATAAAAATTTAGTTAATACTAAAGCCTTTACAGGCTGATCGATCCGGATTTCATTCTATAAATAAACCGTGCAGTATTTACCTGATAATCGTGCCAGGCCGAATTTCATACCGTAAGATATTCTTTGCAACCGGGGCTTTAATTCTCCTTGTGACCCTGTATTCCTGTTCTGTAAAGAAAAACACCTTTACCAGGCGTTTATATCATAATCTCACGTCACGTTATAATGTTTATTTTAACGGGAATGAGAGTTTGAATGAAGGGACGATTGAACTGTTTAAGTCGGCCAAGGAAAATTATGCCAAGGTGTTGCCGGTATTTAATTTTGGTACCAAGCAGGAGGCTCAGTTATTAAATCCTCAGATGGACCGGGCGATTCAGAAAGCTTCAGTTGCCATTCAAAAACATTCCATGCCTTTTGGCGGGACGGAAAAGGTGAAATGGATCGATGATTCCTTTTTGATGATTGGGAAAGCCTATTTTTATAAACAGGAATATTTCAGTGCCCGGCGTACTTTTAATTTCATTATACAGGAATACGGGTATAATGAGATCAAATATACTGCTATGATCTGGCTTGCAATCACTTATAATCAAACGGGGGAATTTGAAAAATCTGAGCCAATGTTAAATCTTATCACAGTGGATGTTACCAAAGGCATTGTACCTTACGATGTTGTAAAAATATTGCCACAGGTTTACGCAGATCTTTACATCCGGCAGGAATATTACGACCGTGCTGTGGATTACCTGGTTGAGGGTATATATTACAACCCCAAACGCGATCTTAAAACACGGATGATGTTCATCCTTGGCCAGATTTTTCAACAAAGCGGGGATTTTTCCCGGGCGTCGGAATGGTATGGTAAAATGATCAAGCGGAATCCAAACTATGATATGGCTTTCCAGGCAAGGATCAACCTGGCCAAGTCTTATGATATTAATTCAGGTGACCGCCAGCAGATTACCAAGATTCTGACGAAGATGTTAAAAGATGACAAAAACAAAGACTATAAGGATCAGATTTATTTTGCCCTGGCGGATGTTGCCATGAGGGACCGGGACACCGTTATGGCCCTGAAATACTTCAGATTGTCCGTGTCTTCATCCGTTAACAATAATTATCAACGGGCAACATCAGCTCTTACACTAGCCGATCTGTATTTTGAAATGCCATCATATGAAAATGCCCAGGCATATTACGATACAGCTATGATGATTATTCCCATGGATTATCCCAATTATACCCAGATCGAGAACAAAACAAAGATACTGACGGACCTTGTCGAGAGCCTCATTACCATCCAGCATGAAGACAGCCTCCAGCGCCTGGTCAATATGAGTGAGTCTGAGCGGAATGCGGTCATTGACAAGATTATTGTCGCTTATGTAGAAGAGATGGCAAGATTGGCTGAACAGCAGAAATTAGAACAAGCCCTGACCATCCAGGAGCAGGCAGTTTCAATCAGCGGTCCTGGTGCACCGGGCCTGCCGGTTGGAGGTAAATGGTATTTTTATAATACCCAGACCAAGGAATACGGGTACGCGGAGTTCGTAAAGAAATGGGGCAGGCGGAAACTTGAAGATCTCTGGAGGATCAGTGATAAACAGGCTATTTCTTTCGGAGGTGAGGACATTGAAGCATCTGCCGATACAACCAAGTCGGATTCGGTCCTTGCAGTTGAAAAAAATCCCGAGACCCGTCAATATTACCTTAAAGACCTGCCATTCACAGAGGAAGCACAAGCAGCTTCAAACACGAAAATCCTGGAAGCCTATTTCAAATCCGGCAAAGTATACAAGGACGGGTTAAAGGACAATGAAAAGTCGAGAGAGGCCTTTGAGACAATGAATAAACGATTCCCTGAAAATGACCACGAGCTTTTATCTTATTATTATTTGTATAAAATTAATCTTGAAATAGGGCAGGCTGATCAGGCCCAATTTTACAAAAACCTGATAATCTCGCAATATCCCGACAGTGATTATGCAAAGGTTCTTTCTGACCCGGAATATTATGCTAAAATTGTTGCGGAAAAAAACAAAGCGGCCAAGCTTTACGAAGAGACCTACAAAGATTATAAGGCAGGCCTGTATTTCCAGGTCATCGCCAAGAGCGACCTGGCTTTCTCCCTTTATGGCGACACAATCGAATTTGCACCCAGGTTTGCTTATCTGAAAGCAATTTCTATCGGCAAGATCGATGTGGTTGATTCCCTGGTTTCGCAACTGAAAATGATCATCACAAAGTATCCTACAAGTGATATCAAGACTTTATCTCAGAGTATCCTGGTCACTATTATCAAGGAAAACCCTGAATTTAAGGATGAAAACTTTGTCCTCCCGGAAGAAATACCTGAGGAAAAACTATCTCCATATAAATTTAATCCCAGTAATCAGCACATGTTCATGATCGTGGCTGATTCAAGGGAAATAAGGTTAAATCCATTTAAAGTTAAGCTTTCAGATTACAATATAAAGTACTATAGTCTTGAAGAACTGAATATTAACAGTCTGGTGCTGGATAATCTGCACTACCTTATTACTATAGGCAATTTCAACAATTCTGCCAAGGCAAAGGACTATCTGGATGCAATATCTGCAAGTGAATATGTTTTTGCTGATCTGAAAGAAGGAACTTTTTATAACTTTGTCATATCCACGGAGAACTATCCAATCTTTTTCAAAGAAAAAGATATCGGGGGGTACTCTAAGTTTTTCGAAAAAAATTATACAAAATAGACAACCTGCAATAAACTTTACGATAAATGGCAAAAACTATCATTAGCGAAACCCCTGCCGTCAATATGATCGGCAAAGGAACCAGCATCAAGGGCGATATCCGTTCTGACGGAGATTTCAGGGTTGACGGGATCCTTCATGGATCTATCCAGTCGAATGGCAAAATAGTTGTCGGTGTATCCGGGAGTATCGAAGGTGACATCAACTGCCAGAATGCAGACATATCTGGCCAGGTCAAGGCAATTCTCCGGGTCAAGGAGTTATTATCCTTAAAATCCACTTCTAAAATGACCGGGGAGGTATATACAAGCAAACTGGCCATAGAACCCGGAGCCAGGTTTTCAGGCACTTGCAATATGGAGGATGAACCCTTGACCATTAAGCATCAGGAAAACAAACAGGATGGATCTTTCACCAGAGAAAAAGAAAAAGTCACTGGATAACTACACTCGTTACTCAAGCATCGCCTTCCAGATGCTGATCATTATACTGATCGGGGTCTTCGGCGGAATTAAGCTTGATGAGTGGCTGAAGCTTACCGTTCCGGTTTTTACTATCATTTTATCCATTTTATCGGTAATACTTGCCATTTATACAGTTACCAAGGATTTGCTTAAACCTGGCCGAGGTTCTGATAAAAAAAGGCCCTTATAATAAATGAGAAAAAAGTATCTGCAATTCGTCATAAGACTCACGATCTTAAGCCTGATCCTCGGACTCCTTGCCTTTATTTTGAGCCGATTCTTACCTGGCGGCATGATCTCCCCGGCATTGCCCTATCTTTTCATACTTTTTTATGTTATCACAGCTTTGGTTCATTATATCCTGCTCAGGATCAGCGCCTTGAATCCGAGGAAATTCGTTTCCTATTTCATGCTGGCCACTTTCTTAAAACTGATGAACTATTTGATAGTTGTGGTTGTTTATGCTTTTTATGTGAAGGAAGGCATATTGCCATTCATCCTCTCATTTTTTATCCTTTATATATTTTATACTGTATTTGAAGTGGTCACTATTCTTGCCCAGACAAAAGAATAGGCCTGTTTCTGATAAATTATCCCTGAAATGAAAAAAAACAGACTAAAAGAGATGGCCGAGATCAATGAGATGGACGGCTATGAAAAGATCGACAATTACAATTACAGAAGGGTTAACAGCATGGCCCGCCATTACCGTGAAATTTTGAAAATGATCGGGGAAGACCCGGACCGGGCGGGATTACTGGATACACCAGTGCGGGTAGCCAAATCAATGCAATTCCTGACTCATGGCTATATGCTGAACCCTGAAGAGATTCTTCTTTCGGCCATGTTCAAGGAAGATTATAAACAAATGGTCATAGTAAAAAACATTGAGATTTATTCCCTTTGTGAGCATCATATGATCCCTTTCTTTGGAAAGGCCCATGTTGCTTATATCCCGAACGGTTATATAGTTGGATTAAGCAAGATCCCACGCGTTGTTGACGCATTTGCCAGGCGATTGCAAGTCCAGGAACGCCTGACGACCCAGATCAAGGAATGTATCCAGAATACCCTTAAACCACTTGGGGTTGCCGTAGTTATTGAAGCTTTGCACATGTGCATGGCTATGAGGGGTATCCAAAAACAAAATTCCATCACTACTACTTCCGATTTCACGGGCGCTTTTTTGCGGGAACCTACACGTGAGGAATTTATACACCTGATAGGGTCAAACCTGCATTAAGACGCTTTCAGTTTTGAAATCGGGAAAAATTGCTACATTTGTGCAACTTTTTTGTCAAGCAAATTTTAGATATTAGCATGAAAGCTTACGTTTTTCCAGGCCAGGGGGCCCAGTTTGCCGGGATGGGAAAAGATCTGTCTGAAGGGTCTGTTCTAGCCAGGGAACTGTTCAGCAAAGCCAATACCATCCTTGGCTTTAATATCACTGAAATCATGTTCGAGGGCACTGATGATGACCTTCGCCAGACAAAGGTGACACAGCCTGCGATTTTCCTCCATTCCGTGATACTTTCCAGGGTTTTGGGCGATGCGTTCAAACCCGATCTGGTTGCCGGCCATTCCCTCGGGGAATTTTCAGCCCTGGTAGCCAATAAAGTCCTGTCGTTTGAAGACGGCCTGAAACTGGTTTCCAAGAGGGCCATTGCTATGCAGAAAGCTTGCGAACTGCAGCCCTCAACCATGGCCGCCGTGATCGGGATGGAAGATGCAGATGTGGAGCGTGTACTCAACCATATTAAGAACGAGATCGTTGTCCCGGCCAATTATAATTGCCCTGGCCAGCTGGTAATCTCAGGAAGTGTAAAAGGGATAGAAATTGCCTGTCAGAAACTGACTGAAGCCGGCGCGAAAAAAACCGTTATCCTCAATGTCAGCGGAGCTTTCCATTCCCCATTCATGCAACCCGCAGCCGAGGAATTATCCAATGCCATCAAAGCCACCAAATTTAATAAAGGCACCTGCCCCATTTACCAGAATGTGACCGGCCAGTCGGTAGTCGACCCGGAGATCATCAAGAAAAACCTGATCGCGCAATTAACCTCACCGGTTCGTTGGTCCCAATCCATGCGCAATATGATCGCCAGCGGCGTATCTATGTTTATTGAAGTGGGACCGGGAAATGTGCTGCAAGGGTTGATCAAAAAAGTAAAGCGGGATATTCCTGCTATGAGCGCGGAGTTTAAGAAAGTGTAGCATTAAGTAATTTCCCGGATGCAACCAGTTTTGCAAGGGATTTCTCCTTTAGGCATTTTTCCAATGCCTGCATATAATTGGTATTATGCATATCGCTGCCGACAAACTCGATCATCCCTTTTTCCATCAGCTTTTCAGCCATTTTTTTCACCGGATCGGGATAAAAGCCTGCCAGCGACACGAGATTGACCTGGAAGAATACCCCGCGGTCCTTCAGGTCTTCATACTTTGAAAAATCACTGAACCAGTAAGTATAACGCTCAGGATGGGCCAGGATGACTTTATATCCGTCAACCTGAAGATTAAATATAAAAGTTTTAAGATTTGGATGGGGGTTATAATAAGAAAGCTCCACCAGCAAATATTTCCCACTGAATGTCAACAAGTTTCCTTGAGATGCTTTTGCTTCAAATCCGTCATCGATCAGATATTCAGCAGCAGCTTCAATTTCCACCGGAATATTTTCAGATTTCAGGGCTCCCTTGACCTTTTCCAGTCCATTAAGTATGATTTCCGGGGTATTGCGGAAAAATTCATCCTGAATATGCGGAGTAGTGACAAGTTTTTTAAAACCCAGCTCATACATGCGACGGGCCAGCATAATTGAATCTTCCAGCGTCTTCGCACCATCATCAACACCGGGGATCAAATGGGAATGCATGTCGGCTTTAACCGCTGAGAAGTCGGTTAAGGATGATGTAGTGGCATCGCCGGAGAATAATTTTTTAAACACAGCTTATTCTATTATCATCTTTTAAGATACTGATTCTCATAATACTTTTGATAATCCCCCGAAGTGACATGATCCAGCCACTCCTGGTTTGCCAAATACCAATCAATCGTTTTATCAAGGCCTTCCTCAAAGGTAATAGTTGGTTTCCAGCCTAATTCTTTCTGTAGCTTCGATGAATCGATAGCATAGCGGAGGTCATGGCCGGCACGGTCTTTTACGTAAGTGATAAGCTTTTCCGACGTTCCTGCCGCGCGTTTCAGCTTTCCATCCATCAGCTTGCAAAGAATAAGTATCAGGTCGATATTCTTCCATTCGTTATTTCCTCCGATATTATAGGTTTCCCCATCTTTTCCTTGATGGAAGATGACATCTATCGCCCTGGTATGGTCTTCAACATAAAGCCAGTCGCGGACATTCGCTCCTTTACCATAAACCGGAAGCGGTTTATTATGCCGGACGTTGTTGATAAACAACGGGAGCAGCTTTTCCGGGAACTGGTTGGGTCCGTAATTGTTTGAACAATTGGAAAGCACGACGGGAAGGCCAAACGTATGGTGATAAGCCCTGACCAGGTGGTCGCTGCTGGCCTTTGAAGCCGAGTATGGGCTTTTCGGGTCATAAGGAGTAGTTTCGGTGAAGAAACCGGTATGCCCAAGCGAACCGTAAACTTCATCGGTCGAAATATGGTAGAATCGTTTATCAACGGTGTTTTCCTGCCAGATCATGCGGGCAGCGTTCAGCAGGTTCACCGTACCAATGATGTTAGTGTAGATGAACCCGGTAGGATTGGAAATCGACCGGTCGACATGAGATTCTGCTGCAAGGTGGATGATGCTGTCAGGCTGGTAGCGGTAAAATACTTGCATAACCTGCTTTTCGACGGCTATATCTGCCTTGACAAATTCGTAATTCGGACTATTTTCCACATCCCGGAGGTTTTCAAGGTTACCGGCATAAGTCAGTGCATCCAGGTTGATGATCCGGTAATCCGGATATTTTTTTACAAAAAGGCGGACGAGATGAGAGCCGATGAATCCGGCGCCGCCGGTAATGAGGATGGTCGATCTGAAATTCATAAATCAATATTACTTAAAGCGTAAAAATAACAATATAATCCATACTGAAACGATTTACCCTCCATTAACCTGCGTTTAGCGGTTCAAAAGATATGCACCTGATATCCTGTTCCCTCTCACCTTAATCTCGAATACCGGCTGGTTATAAGGGTATTCCAGATTGATCAACTTATCATGCTCAGGAGGAAAACGGTAATTTGAAATATAATAATGGGCTTTATCGGATGTTGTAAATTGCAGCCGAACTCTTTGTTCCTGCGGAAATATATCGGCATTGGCTTTTCCAGGCCAGTTCACTGATAATATTTTAATCGTATCAGAAGGATCATTATCAAGAAGATGTTGCAAAACCTGCCTGTAAGAAAGTCCCCAGTAATCCGCTTCAAAATTTTTTGTCGTATTCTTTCCTGCCAGGAAGTTAAAATACACGTTCTGATGCGGATGGCACCTGATCATAAATGATGCAGTGCTCACACACGAAAACGACACGATAAGGAACAAAGACCACCTTAACCGCGTTACGGCACCCTGCCGGACTTTCCTTTTAATTAAGTTCAGGATCTTATGAAGCCCAACAAGAGAAAGGAGCAAAAAAGGAACATACAGGAAGAACAACTGCCGCCAGCCGTCGTAGATGACTGATCCAAGAAGGATAACTGAAATAAGAGGCATAAAGAACACCACAAGGCATACACTGTCAAATAAAAGGGATAATCCATGCTCGCGCCCGAAAACGGAAAAACCTAGCCCGAAAAGGAAAAAAACCGAATACAATATAGGGGTTGTGATCATTATCCAGAAAGGGATGTAATAAAACGGCAGATTTGAAGGCTGAAAAAAATTCCCGCGAAACAATACCGGATCATCCCAGTTGAAATGACTCATGGTAGTAAAAATTTCAATAAACCGCCTGAAAGGGTCATTCCAGAGATAAGGCCAGAAAGCCACTGCAAGCAGGGATATCATGAATAGGTAATACCCCCCTTTGATCAGCACAACCCGAAGACTTGCAAGGATTCCGGCAGCTTTCAATGCTGATCCGATTATAAATTCCTCCTTTAATATGAACGGTTTGAGGAAGAGAAAAAGCAAAGTAACAGCAGGGACGAAGACACCGACAATCCGCGTGGAAATAAGCAATGCGCTTGCAAGTGCATGAAAGGTTGCAGAAGCAAAAGTGACATGTTGAAGGAAGCGGAAGAGAGTCCATAGGCTAATAATAAGCAGGGACAGGAAAACGATATCTTTGGAATTGTAGAATGAATCAGCGAAAATCCTCGGACTGAGGATCATGAACAGTACCCCAAGCATAGCTATGGCTCGATTATCAAAGCGTAACATTAAAAGGCGGAAGAAAAAAATGAGGCCGGTGAAAAAGATCACGAAAGTAAAATAATGACGAAGAAGAAAGATACTCCTGGCATCACTTATGCCCAGGAGATGTTGAATACCAAGGGTTACCACCTGGAATATTACTCCATGCGTCCTGTCTTTGTAATCTTCCAGCCTGATACCCGAAAAGGGTTCATCTGCAAGCCATCTACCGGATAATTCATTGATATAATCCGCTGTAACTAATCCATGCAGGTATTGCGCATGATCATCCCAGTGAATACCATAATCGTCGACCAGTGATAGTCCGAGAACGAAATAACCCGAAAAGAATAGAATGATTAATGTTATTTCCTTGCTTTTTCCCATTCCCATGCCGACTTCATCATATTGTCAAGATCAATCTCTGCTTTCCAACCCAGCTCTTTATTTGCATAAGAAGGATCGGCCCAGATATTTTCAATATCACCGGGTCTGCGGGGAACGATCTGATAATTGAGTTTCAATCCGGAAACCCGTTCGAAAGATTGGATGACCTCCATCACCGAAATTCCTTTTCCCGTTCCCAGGTTGAAAACTTCATACCGGCTTTTCGCTTTTCCATCAAGCATTCTTTTTAAACCCATAACATGCGCCTTAGCCAGGTCTACCACATGAAGGTAATCCCTGACCGGTGTACCGTCGGGGGTATCGTAATCATCTCCAAAAACCCTTAAAAAAGGACGGATGCCGATAGCGGTCTGGGTAAGATATGGGACCAGGTTATCCGGAATTACAGACGGTGCTTCTCCGATTAAAGCCGATTCATGAGCACCGATCGGGTTGAAGTAGCGCAAGGATATTGCTGTCAGTTCAGATGTTTTAACCGTGTCGGCAATGATGTCTTCCATGATCTTTTTGGTATTACCGTACGGGGATTCTGCTTTCAGCAATGGTGATTGCTCCGTCACCGGGAGCTTTTCCGGCTGTCCGTAAACGGTGCAGGAGGAAGAAAAGGCAATATGACGGATATTGTATTTCACCATGCTTTCCAATAGATTGATAGTGGACAGCAGGTTGTTCCGGTAATATTTCAAGGGTTCATTCACCGACTCACCAACTGACTTGAGTGCAGCAAAGTGAATAACGGCCGCAATATCCTGGTGATCTTCAAACAGGCGGGATGTTTTGAGTGCATTGCACAGGTCAAATACTTCCAATACCGGTTTGACCCCGGTGATCATCGCGATGCGTTCCACAACAGTTGCCGTCGAGTTCGACAGGTTATCCACGATGATGACCTCGTAGCCCTTCTGTAGCAATTCCACCACGGTATGTGATCCGATATAGCCTGTTCCGCCTGTGACGAGGATTTTCATGCCGGAGATGGTTGTTAATTTAATTTTGGTATGTATTATTTAAGACTTTATACAAAGTAAAGAAAATTCCAGGTGTGAATGATTGGTTATTTTTTTCAACACAATAGTCACAATAGGGCACATAGGTTGGCACAATAGGTCTATGTGTTTTCCTATTGTGTTCTATTGTGACTATGTGGTTAAGAATAATTCAAAGGCTCCAATAAGTCAGCCTTTTAACCCGTTTCCGATACAAGCCTTTAATATCCACCAGGATTCCTTTTTCATCGAGCAAAGCCCGGAAATCGGTTTCCCGGAGGCTCAAATAATCCCTGTGTGCCACGGCCACAATCACAGCGTCATATTTCCCGGAAGGAGATTTGACCAGCCCGAAGCCGTATTCTTTCATCACCTCTTCCGATGAAGCGTGCGGGTCGATCACATCGATATGAACGCCGTACGACTTTAATTCATTGTAAACATCTGCAACTTTTGAATTCCTGATATCGCTAACGTTTTCCTTGAAAGTTGTCCCCATGATCAGTACCCTGCTGTTCATTACATTTTTGCCGGCACCGATTAACTTCTTCACCAGTTGCTTTGCGATATAAGGGCCCATGGAATCGTTTACAAACCGGCCGCTGTCGATCACCTGTGGGTGGTATTTCAGTTCTTTTGCCTTGAATGTGAGATAGTAAGGATCAACCCCGATACAATGACCGCCAACCAGGCCAGGGTAAAAGCGCAGGAAGTTCCACTTGGTGCCGGCAGCTTCCAGCACATCATAAGTATTGATCCCCATGCGGTTAAAGATGATGGAAAGTTCGTTCATCAGGGCGATATTCACATCACGCTGGGTATTTTCAATGATCTTGGCGGCTTCGGCAACTTTAATGCTGGAGGCGCGGTGAATGCCGGCCTTTACGACCAGTTCATAAGTTCTGGCGATGATATCCAGGGATTCATCATCACAACCTGATACCACTTTGGTAATAGTTATGAGTGTATGTTCCTTGTCACCCGGGTTAATACGTTCCGGAGAATAACCCACTTTGAAGTCAAGGATATGTTTCAGTCCTGATTCCTGTTCCAGGACGGGGATACAGTCTTCCTCGGTTGCGCCCGGGTAAACGGTAGATTCATAAACGACATAATCCCCTTTCTTCAGCGCTTTTCCGACAGTATGGGTCGCTTTCAGCAGCGGGGTCAGGTCAGGGAGGTTATGACGATCAATCGGGGTGGGCACGGCCACGATGTGGAACTGGGCATCCTTAAGCCGGCCAGGGTCGGAAGTGTATTCAATGTCGCAACCGTCAAAAGCTTCGGAAGGTAGCTCCTCGCTTGGATCGATGCGTTTTTTCATCATTTCCACCCTATCTGAGTTCAGGTCAAAACCGATCACTTTAATTTTGCGGGCGAATTCAAGGGCGATGGGCAATCCGACGTAGCCCAGGCCGATGACTGAGAGTTTGGCTTGTTTTTGAATTAGTTGGTCGTAGAGGTTCATTTAATAGAGAAATTATTAATTAATAAAAAGTTACACAGAGTTACACAGAGGAGACGCAGAGTTACACAGAGGATTAAATAAGCTTATTCAGGAATGGGTGATAATCACCCTTTTTCCCAACGGGGATGGCATTCCGGATTTCAAAGGCGGTATTGATGCTCTGCCGGGCATCTTCAACATCATAACCGTCACCTGCAAGGATTTTCCTATAACTTTCCGTGTGCAGTTCAGTAAACCCTCCGCTGAATTCCATCTCCTCCCCTTCGATCCGGATGGAGCGATAAGTCCGCTGGCCGGTAGCTTTAACCTCTTCCGGGAGGGTACTGTAAACGAGGCTCAGGAACCACCGCACGCGCGCCCGCTCAAGATGCAGAAAACCGGCAGCACTGTAGCGGTCCGAATAATGAACGATGTTCTCTTTGGTGGCTCCGAAAACAAGCGACAGCATATCAAAGAAATGGATGCCGATATTGGTGGCCACGCCCCCCGATTTTTCCACATCGCCTTTCCATGAGATGTAATACCATTTACCACGGCTAGTGATGTAGGTCAGGTCTACATCGTAGATCTTGTCTTTCGGGCCGCTTTCAATTCTCTTTTTCAGTTCCAAGATAGCGGGGTGAAACCTCAGTTGGAGGATAACGTTTATCTTTTTGCCTGTTTCAATTTCAATCTCGTGAAGGGCATCGACGTTCCAGGGGTTCAACACCAGGGGTTTTTCGCAGATGGCATGTGCTTCATTCCGCAGCGCAAGCCTGATATGCGCATCATGAAGGTAATTCGGCGAACAGATGGAAACATAATCCACTTTGTTCTCGCCTTTGCGGCGGAGTTTATCCAGGTGCCGGTCGAAACGCTCTGTTTCCACGAAAAAGTTTGTATCCGGGAAATACGTATCGATGATACCGACGCAGTCGAACGGGTCCACTGCCGCCACCAGGTTGTTCCCGGTATCTTTAATGGCCTTCATGTGCCTGGGGGCTATGAAGCCGGCTGCTCCTATAAGGGCGAAGTTTTGGGTCATTGGTTATTGGTTATTGGTTAGTGGTTAGTGGTTAGTGGTTTTAGGTAGTCAATTTCCTGACAAAACCATCCTTCAGCAGGTATTTCTCCCCGCTCTCCGGGCAGGTTGCGATTCCTTCCTTATTGAATTCCAGCCGGTGGCCGAATTCGCTCATCCAGCCAACATGGCGGCCAGGATTACCGAGGATGAGGGCAAAGGGGGCCACGTCTTTCACCACCACCGCACCCGCTCCGATGAAGGCAAATTCGTTAATAGTTATCCCGCAGACAATAGTGGCGTTGGCTCCGATGGAAGCCCCTTTTTTGACCAGCGTTTTCATGTATTGATCCTTGCGGATGACAGCGCTGCGCGGGTTTTTGATGTTCGTAAAAACCATGGAAGGGCCGAGGAAAACATCATCTTCACAAATAACACCGGTATAAATTGATACATTATTCTGGACCTTCACGTTTTTGCCCAGAACAACCCCGGGAGATATAACCACGTTCTGGCCGATATTGCAGTTTTCCCCGATCTCACAGCCTGTCATGATGTGGGAAAAATGCCAGATCTTAGTGCCAAAACCTATTTTACAGCCTTCATCGATGATGGCTGATTCGTGTGCGAAGTATTTTTTCACAATTAAAAATTAAAAATTTTCACTTTTCACTCTTCACTTTTCACTTTTCACGAATTCCAACACCGCCTCCGCGATATGCCGAATCTGTTCTTCATCCAGTTCCGTATGCATCGGAAGGGAAATGACTGACCGGCTTAAATGTTCGGTGATGGGCAGGTCACCTTCCTTGTATCGAGGATCAAGGTAAGCTTTCTGCATGTGCATGGGAACAGGATAATATATGGCGCAGGGTATATGTTTAGCCTGCAGGTGTTCCAGCAATTTATCGCGGTTCACATCTTTTGTCACCAGGGTGTATTGATGAAAGACATGGGTAGACAAGGGGGATCTCACGGGAACCTGCAATTTCGGATTGTTGGCAAAAGCGCGGTCATACGCATCAGCAGCTTTCCGCCTGGCTGCCGCAAATTCATCCAGATGTTTTAATTTAACGTCGAGTAAGGCAGCCTGGATACTGTCGAGACGGGAGTTCACCCCGATCTCATCGTGATAATATCTGACGTACATCCCATGGTTGACGATATAGCGCAGGCGTGTGGCCAGGGCATCGTCGTCGGTAAAGATGGCGCCACCGTCGCCATAGCAGCCAAGGTTTTTAGATGGGAAGAACGATGTAGTGCCGATGTGCCCTATCGTTCCGGACTTTTTCTTGGATCCGTCGCTGAAAGTATAATCAGAGCCGATGGCCTGGCAATTATCTTCAATGACATACAGGTTGTGTTTCCGGGCAATTTCCATAATCGGTTCCATATTGGCACTCTGACCGAAGAGGTGCACCGGCACGATGGCTTTGGTTTTGGGGGTGATGGCCTTTTTCAGGGCTTCGATGTCCATATTGAATGTGCCCGGTTCAACATCAACCAGGATGGGTGTTAATTTTAGCAGTGCGATGACTTCCACTGTCGCTACGAAAGTGAAGGAGACGGTGATCACCTCGTCTCCTGGTTTCAAATCGAGGGCCATCATGGATACCTGCAGGGCATCGGTGCCATTGGCGCAAGGGATGACGTGCTTTACACCAAGGTATTGTTCCAGGTTTTTCTGGAAACGTTGCACGGCCGGACCGTTAATAAAAGATGTGGTATCTATCACTTCGTGGATGGCGGCATCCACTTCCGGTTTGATCTTTTCGTACTGGGTTTTCAGGTCGACCATCCGTATCGGGCGCATAAAGAGAGATTTTAGGTATTTAGTTATTGTGAATGTTTAAAGCGGGGCAAAGATAGAAAAAATTGGACTATTAGGCGAACGGCAACAGGTTCATCCTGGGTGTAAAAATTACATTCGGAGATGACCACAGGCATTCTTACAATTTCCCTGAAAAATGTTTAACAATCTTCATCCAGGCAAGCTGATAAAATAACCATACGACTTTATCGGTGAAATTAAGGTATAACGTCCTCTTCCGGTTCTTCCACTCGAAATTCGTATCTACACCATTTGGGTTAGTATGAAAAATGCCTTCAAGAAACATCCGGCCATAGCTATGATTACCGGCATAAGCAAAATAGGCTGTTTTGATACTTTTGGTATTCCACAAGGTTCTGAACATTTTCCTGCGCATAGCCTCTTTATTGAACAAACTAAGCCAGATCTCATGCATAGAAGATTCAATCTCCTCACGTTTCATGCTTGGCGTATTTACGGTAGCTATAAAAAAATGATATTGTTGCCAGTCACTGGGATAGTTATTTAAAATAATGTGATTCTGCTCCTTCATCCGGTCATAGAGTGCCGTACCCGGTAAAGGAGTAAGTATGGTACATTGGTACATATCGATACTGCTGTTTTTAATAAAATCACGACGGGCATACAGGTCTTCTTTTTTATCATTCTCCATCCCAAATATCATGGTAGCCAGGATACCAATGCCATGCCTGTGTATTTTCCTGAAGACTTTTTCATAGGAACCTACACCACGCTTCAGGTTCAGGTTCTTCCTGACAGATTTAAGAGCATGGGCAGTTTCAGCTTCAATCCCCATAAGGATAATGACACATCCACTCTTCCGGGCCCAGTAAAGAACCTCGGCATTATCAGCAAAGTTCAGAGCTGCCTGGGAAGTCCAGAATTTTTTTATCCCCCTTTCTACCATCCCTTTAAAAAGTCTGATTGCGCGTTCGTCAGCACCTTTTTTATTATTTACGAGGTTGTCATCCACAAATAAAAGCAGGGGCCTGGTTGTTTTTTCGAGTTCATCCAGGACTTCATCAACCTCACGTTCCCTGTATGTCTTACCACAAAGGCGGCTGACTGAACAAAAATCGCAATCCATCGGGCATCCACGTGAGGTTTGCACCAGATCATAAACATAAGGATATTTATAAATATCCCGCCTGACATGGGGAATAGTTTTAATGTCAACAATACCACCGTCGTAAAGATTTTTTATCTTACCCGATTCAAAATCGTTTATAAGTGCAGGCCAGGCACCTTCGGCTTCACCTGTTACAACTGTATCAATATAATTTACTGCTTCTTCCGTAAACATGGATGCATGGATACCACCCATAACAGTGTGGATACCTTTTTCCCGGTAGAGCGCTGCAATTTCATAAGCCCGCGGCGCACTTGCAGTAAAACTGGTAAATGCTACAAGATCGGCAGGTTTAAAAGTGAATTCCTCAAAACTTTCGTCCAGCAATTCAATTTCCCAGTGTGGGGGAGTCAAGGCCGCGACGATTCCCAATCCCAGCGGCATAAACCGGGTACCCTGGTCATGAATGAAACCCTTTCGTGCTTTATTAGCAGGATTTATAAGGAGCAATTTCCTTGGTGCTTGCATCGTCATTTAAAATAATTAGGATTAAAGTACTTGGGGCTGGAAATATTGGTATCAAAAATAGTCAACATTATTTTCAGTTATCAAAATGTTCATATTTTTTTCTTCATCCGGGGACTCCATCCCGCGGGATGGATTCCCTTCTTGCATTTTTTACTACTTTTGCCCGGCACGTCAAGCCATTGATGAAAGGGATGAAAACCTATAAGTTATTATGAAAGCTGGAATATACGACAGAAAAACACTGACTGATCTTCTTCTTACAGTTACCAGGACTTCCCCGGACAAAGGGATCGGATTTGTTCATCCTGACGGAAACATTAATTTCATAACCTACTCTGAACTATTATCCCGGGCAAGGTTAATGATAGCAGGAATGCATGCATTGGGGATGGCTCCCGGGGACAAGGTGATGATCGTTATGACAAGAAACGAGGAGATTATTCCCGTTCTCTGGGCCTGTTTTCTGAGCGGACTTATTCCAACCATTCTTCAACCGCCGATGTCGTTTACCGAGTTCAATCAGCCTGCCCAAAAAATTGAGAATGTTTACAGGATATTGCAGAACCCTAGGGTGATCTTGTCATCTGACCTGTTGAAAGGCTTCCAGTCGGATGTCATACCCTCGAAAAACCTTATTAATCCCGAAAGTCTTAAAAACGATTACCCGGAACCTATTCTGTTCCAGGCAAAGGAGACAGATATTGCTTTTATCCAGTTCTCTTCAGGAAGCACAGGGGATCCTAAAGGAATTATTCTGACCCATAAAAACATTCTTACCAATCTCGCAGCTATCAGCATCGGCCTGGACATATCTGACAATGATGTAATGGCTAACTGGATGCCGTTATATCATGATATGGGTTTATTCGGGTTTCATCTTTGCCCGGTCTTTGCGAAAAGCAATCATTACCTCATTGATCCGGTCGATTTTGTGAAAAAACCTACGATCTGGCTTGATGTGATGGATAAAGTCAGGTGCTCCATTACCGGATGCCCCAATTTCGGACAGGCATTGCTGTTGCGGTATCTTAAAAACAGGGACGAACAGAGCTGGGATCTTTCTTCATTAAAAGGCATTGTGAACGGAGCGGAACCTATTTCAAACAGGATCATGTCCGATTTCCTGGACAGACTCTCTGTCCACCGCCTGAGGAAAGGATCCATGATGCCGGCATACGGTATGGCCGAAGCTACCCTTGCTATATCATTTTCCGAATTATTGAAAGAACCTGTAATCACATCATTTAACCGGACAATGCTTCAAAAAGAAGGCAAGGCAAAGGTAGAAACGGATAATGCCTCGGAAATGCTGGAGCTGGTAAGTGTCGGAAAGGCACTCAATGACACGGAGATACGTGTGGTTGATGAAAAAGGGCATGAAGTGGAAGACCAGATTGACGGAAATATTCAGATCAGGGGAGCGGGGGTTACATCCGGTTATTACAACAATCCGGCTGAAACAAGAAATTCATTTGATAATGGCTGGTTAAAGACCGGAGATAAAGGATTCTTCTTCGACGGAAACCTGTACATTACCGGCAGGGTAAAAGACATCATATTTGTCCGTGGCCAGAATCTTTATTCCCATGACCTGGAAAACCTGGCCGGTAAATATTCAGATATAAGCTATGGTAAAGTAATTATCGGCGGTTGGTTCGATCCAAAGAAAGGACAGGATCAGATCATCCTGTTCCTTGTCGGCTCGCCCAACCAGGCAACATGCGAAACGTTCCTTGGCCTGCGTAATTTCTTCCGGGATACATACGGGATTACCATAGATGTTTTCGTCCCTGTCCGCTCCAACCAGGTTCCGAAGACCAGCAGCGGTAAAATCCAGCGTTATAAGTTGATTTCCAGTTATCAGAACGGAGAATTTGACGAGGTTATCGCTGAACTCAAAAAATTGATCAGGGAAAGGGAATTGAATCCAATAAATAAAATACCTTTGCAGCCCTGAAAACTGTTAAGTTATGACTATAGAAGACTTCATCACCAGGATTGAAGAGGAATTTGATGACCTGGAGCCTGGTGCATTAAAACCCGAATCTAATTTCAGGGAAGCATTTGAGTGGAATTCAATCAATGCGTTGATCCTGATCGCCTTAGTTAAGACTGAATATGATGTGACGATCAATGCTGTTGACATCACCAAATCCAAAACGGTGAATGATCTTTATGCCATTATCCAGGAACGTATTGTAACCTGATTTACCCGGAACATATTGAAAAATAGTCGTTTTGCAAGGACTATTTATAACCACTAAGTCACTTAGATCACCTAGGTACACTAAGATTTGGGATTTTTGAAATTTTTTAATAATCAGATCATAATCTTATAAGTCAAGCCTTAGTGTTTCTTAGTGCTCTTAGTGCCTTAGTGGTTAAACATTTGTAAGTTATTTTAATTTTCTTTAACTAACGCTAAAGCCCTCTCACAGAGTTCCCCGATGGAAATTTTTTCAAAAAAGAGGTAAGGGGGAAAGTTCACTCCATACCTTGTAAGAAAATCCTGCTGGAGCCGGACGGCTTTCATAGAACTCAGACCATATGCTGCTATGGGTTTGGACATATCGATGCGTTCGATCGGGATTTTCAACCGGGTATGGATCCAGGCTACCAACCAGGCCTGTATGGTAACCAGGTCGGCCAATGTGATATTGGTTTCTGCGGGCTGCGGCAATTTTTCCAGAACCGATTCACCTACTACTTCCAAGGTCTTTTGAAGAAATCCCTCCTTGCAGGCTTTTCGCTGGGTCTTTCCGCTGGATGTTTTAAAGATGCTAGCTGTACGGAGCAACTGAATAGCATAAACCTCAAGCTCAAGTTCTTCGCCAACCCGTTGCCGGATGGCTTCACAAACTGCTTCTGAATCCAGGTCCCGGATGGCTGTTCGCTCCACTTCTGCGACAATAACCAGTTTCTCTTCTTCCTCCACATCCACGGAGAAAGCGGCACTTGCATTGGAACGCAAAACAGGATGACTGGTCTCGGCAAGGTATTCAATATCCTGGGGATAATAATTTCTGCCATGAATAATTATCAGATCCTTTAGTCTTCCGGAAATATAGAGTTCGCCCTGATGGAAGAAGCCCAAGTCGCCGGTTCGTAAGTAATTGCATGCAGGATCATCTTTGATATGAGCCGAGAATGTTTTTTCAGTTTCTTCGGTCTTATTCCAGTAACCGGCTGTGACAACGGACCCGGAAACCCATATCTCTCCAACCTCATCGTCCTGGCAAAGAAGCAATGTCTCAGGATTCACGATCCTGACATTGGTATCCAGCCATGGGTAACCGACTCCAACCAGATACCTTACATCCGGTTCACTATCTGAAACCGGGATAATCCTGTTTTGTTCCATAGCATTGCCTGATATGCCAAGGTATACAGGACCCCTGCCGGCATCAGGACCGGAAGTGATCAATGTGGTTTCAGCCATGCCATAACAAGGATATAGTGCCGTGGAATTGAATCCAAAATCTTTAAAGACATCCGCAAACCTCTCGAACGTCGTTTTGCGGATAGGTTCTGCCCCGCAATAAAGGGTATTCATGGAAGACAGGTCAATCCCTTGTTTTTCCTCTTCAGAAATGCCATCAACACAAAGATCAAATGCAAAATTAGGTCCTCCACCATGGGTGCCTCTGTATTTTGAAATGGCTTTTAACCATCGGACAGGCTTCTGGAGAAAAGCCACCGGGGGGATTATTACTCCTGGAAATCCGGTATAAACTGGTTCAATAACGCCATCGATCAGGCCCATATCATGGAAACTGGGAAGCCACGTTACCGAAACACTTTTCTGAGAGAGTTCAAAGCTTTGACGGATAAAATCCACATTGCGAATGATATTCCGGTGAGTGACCATCACTCCTTTGGGCTGTCCCGTGGAGCCGGATGTATATTGAAGAAGCGCAATATCGGCAGGTTGGGGAGCGGGGAGGCTTGGAGGCTTGGAGGCGGGGGTTGTATTGTCAAGATTATCCGTGACCAGCCATGTTAATTGTTCTAGTTCTTCCAGGTCCGAGAAGGATCGTTCGAATAGCTGGTAAATGTCAGTGATAGAAAGAACAATGCCGGCACCGGAGTCGATTACCAGCGTTTTTATCCTGTCGAGTGAACGGTTTTTCCGGGGTGGGTATGCCGGTACAGCAATCACACCCGCATAAAAACATCCGAATAACGCTTTGACAAATTCCAGTCCGGGCGGAAACAACATCAGCGCCCGCTCACCCTGAAGATTCATTTCGATCAAACGCAGAGCGATAGCGCTGGCGGCTTGGTCTAATTTCTTGTAAGTAATCCTTTCTTCATCATCGTCACCATCCCTTAAAAAAATAAAGGCCGTATGATCAGGGGTATGCTTTGCCCGCGTCTGAAGAATCTCAGGAAGAGTATATCTGTAAGTATCCTCTTCTGTTATCCGGTCATGAAGGAAATTATCCAATCCCATAGATTAAGCTGCCATTAAGTTCCGTGCAAAAGTAGAAAATCATCCGATGGATGTGAAAATAAGGTTAAATTTGTAGGCATATGGCAATCTTTTCTATATCAAACATACGGATTAGCGGTCTGGCGGCCGCGGTCCCCCAAAAGGAGGTTTCCAATCTTGATTACCGGTGGATTTCAGTAAAAGAACGTAATCAACTGGTCAGGATGATTGGAGTGGAAAAGCGGCGGATCGCTGAAAAGGGGCAAACTACATCCGATCTGTGTTTTGCAGCGGCGAATAAGCTCCTGGATGATTTAAAATGGGACCGGAACGAGGTTCAGGCATTAATATTCGTTTCTCAATCAATGGACTATATTATCCCGGCTAGCTCCACAATTTTACAAGACCGGTTATCCTTACCGAAAACATGTATGGCGCTCGACATTGGACTGGGCTGCTCGGGATATTTATATGGGTTATCGGTCATTGGCAGCCTCATGAGTCAATCCGGTATAAAAAAGGCCCTCCTGCTTGCCGGTGATCTATCCAATATAACCTCATCTTACAGGGATAAAAGCACCTACCCACTGTTCGGGGATGCCGGCACAGCCACGGCTTTAGAGTTTGATGAGACTGCAGTCCCTATAACCTTTAACCTCCAGACGGATGGATCGGGTCATCAGGCCATCATGATCCATGATGGAGGCGTTCGGAACTGGGTCAGTAAAAAATCCTTCACCTATAGGAAATACGGGGAGGGAATTTACAGGAATAAACTCCAGATCGCTCTGAACGGGATAGAGGTATTCAATTTTTCGCTTCGTGAAGTGGTCCCCAATATTAAAGCTACGCTTGAATATGCCGGTAAAACCTTAAATGACTTTGATTACCTGGTCTTTCACCAGGCCAACCGGCTGATCAACGAAACCATCCGGAAAATGCTTAAAGTGGAGAAAGAAAAAGTCCCCTATTCTATTCATAAATTTGGAAATACGAGCAGTGCATCCGTACCTTTGACCATTGTTTCAGAATTGCGGGAAGAAATTAATACAAAAAAAGTCAGATTCCTGCTGTCAGCTTTCGGGATTGGATTATCTTGGGGGACGGTGCTGCTGGAGCTCGAGAGAGTGGTGTGCTCAGGAGTGTTGGAGGTCGGCACTTCCCAGTTCCCAGTTCCCAGTTCGCAGTTCCCAGTTCGCAGTTCCAATAACCAATAACCAATAACCAATGACCAATGACCAATGACCAATGACTCTTATATAACTTCTTTTTTCAAGCAGCTTCAAGTTGAGCGATTCTCTTCTTTAGTTGATTGATTTTCTTTTCTTTATATTTTTGTTGATAATCATCCAAGGCCTTGGGGTTAAAAGC